>JBILXX010000044.1:0-27521 GCA_044378095.1 Polaromonas sp. | reverse complement strand
AAGTAGCTTGGCTGAAATTTGCGGCTGTGCCGATTTGCCGCTGACAGCGGACTTGGTTGTAGTGCGGGGCATGTAACTCCTTTGGGGGAATGGTATGCCTCAAACACAAAATTTCTGACAGGCTCTTAGAACCGCGTAAATTGGCGAAACGTAGCTGTGTACGGTTTAAATTTGCGCCAGTTAAATTAACACCGTCCAGCTTCATGCCATCTTCTTTGACGCAGCCCTGCCAATCAACCTTTGGGCCTGGCGGATCACTGCACGCGCCGTGCGCGGCAAAACAAACACTCGCAGCAACTACTGCAATAAAAAAATGAAGCAAAGGCGCTGACATGTGGTTTATCCCAGAAACGAATCACTAAAAGCTATTGACATTAGTCTATCCGGCTGACTGACGCAGGCTTAAACCCCAAATCAGCCGCCTTGCCTTTACGGGCCCTGGCGGCTCTTGCGTTGTTCAGGCTGCGGATCTCCAGGGTTTCATCACGCGCCTTGCTAGCGCGGCCAATGCCGCTGATGCGTACGCTGCGGGTGTATGCGGCGGCGCCTGCCAAGGTGTCCTTCTCATCCAGGTCAATCAACATCAAACCGCGGCCGCCGCCTGCCATTTGTTTGAGTTCTGAAATCTCAAACGTCAGGATGCGCCCTGCAGTGGATGCGCAAGCCACATGGGTCGCCGGGTTGAGTGATGCGCTGCCAGATGTGCCTGATGCATGCGATGGTTTGCAGATGGACTCGCCTTCTGCGCAGCTGATGAATGCCTTGCCTGCCTTTTGCCGGGAGGTCATGGCTTCAACGCTGGCCAAGAAGCCATAACCACCGCTGCTGGACAAGAGCAGCGTTGCGTTGGCCGGGCCAGCAAAGTAATACAGGGGTTGCGTGCCTGACTCCAGTTCAATCAATGTCGTCACAGGTTGGCCGTCACCGCGTGCACCGGGTAGCAGCGACACGGCGACTGAATAGACACGGCCCGTGCCTTTACTGGCGCTGCCAAACGCCAGCAGCGTGTCCACGGTGCGGCATTCAAAGCAGCCATACAGGCCATCGCCCTCTTTAAAGGCAAAGCTGGCGGCATCATGCCCGTGGCCGCCTCTAGCGCGTATCCAGCCTTTGCTGCTGACGACCACCGTCACAGGCTCGTCGAGTACCTTGACTTCAAGCACAGCTTTTTTGTCGGCCTGAATCAAGGTGCGGCGCGGGTCGGCGAACTGTTTGGCATCTGCCTCAATTTCTTTGACCATCAGGCGCTTGAGCGCGGTTGGGTTGCCCAAAATCTCTTCCAGCTTGCCCTGCTCTTCTCGCAGGGTTTTGAGCTCCTGCTCGATCTTGATGGCTTCGAGCCGTGCGAGCTGGCGCAAGCGGATTTCCAAAATATCTTCAGCTTGTCTGTCACTGAGCTTGAAGCGCTCGATCAGCGCCGCCTTGGGCTCGTCTGACTGACGGATGATGGCGATCACCTCGTCGATGTTCAGCAGCACCAGCGCGCGGCCTTCCAGAATATGGATGCGGTCCAGCACCTTGGTCAGGCGGTGCTGCGAGCGCCGGGCGATGGTGGTTTGCCTGAAGTCAATCCACTCGGTCAGCATTTGCCGCAGTGATTTTTGCGCGGGCCGGCCGTCCAGGCCGATCAGCGTCAGGTTAATCGGGGATGAACTCTCTAGACTGGTGTGGGCCAGCAGCGTGGTGATCAGCTCGCTTTGCTCGATGCGGCTGGTTTTGGGCTCAAACACCAGGCGCACCGCCGCTTCTTTGCCAGACTCGTCACGCACCGCATCAAGCACCGCCAGCAGGGTTTGCTTGGAACTCAATTGGTCCGGGCTCAACGCTTTTTTGCCAACTTTGATTTTCGGGTTGGTCAGCTCTTCAATTTCTTCCAGCACTTTTTGCGTGCTGACGCCAATCGGCAATTCAGTGACCACCAGTTGCCACTGGCCGCGGGCCAGATCTTCAATCTTCCAGCGGGCGCGTACCTTGAGGGAGCCGCGGCCCGTGGTGTAGGCCGCTGCGATTTCACCAGCACTGGAAATGATTTGCCCACCGCCCGGGTAGTCAGGCCCTGCAATGATGCTGTACAACTCGTCGTCTGGCAGCTTGGGCGATTTGATCAGGGCGATGCAGGCATCAGCCACCTCGCGCAGGTTGTGGCTGGGGATTTCAGTGGCTAGGCCGACCGCAATGCCGCTGGCACCATTGAGCAGTGTGAACGGCAGGCGGGCAGGCAACTGGCGGGGCTCCTCAAACGAGCCGTCGTAGTTGGGAATAAAGTCCACCGTGCCTTCGTCCAGCTCATCCAGCAGCAGGCTGGTGATGCGGGCCAGGCGCGCTTCGGTGTAGCGCATGGCGGCTGCGCTGTCGCCGTCCCGGCTACCAAAGTTGCCCTGGCCGTCAACGAGCGGATAGCGCTGACTGAAGTCTTGCGCCATGCGCACCATGGCGTCGTATGCGGCGCTGTCGCCATGCGGGTGGTACTTGCCCAGCACGTCGCCGACCACGCGGGCGCTTTTGACCGGCTTGGCACCCGTCGCACCGTTGGCGCCACCAAAGCCCAGACCCATGCGCGACATGCTGTACAAAATGCGCCGCTGTACCGGCTTCTGGCCGTCGCAGGCGTCGGGCAGCGCACGGCCTTTGACGACGCTTAAAGCGTACTCAAGGTAGGCGCGCTGGGCGTAGGCTGAAAGCGAATCCTGGTCGGCAGACTCAGGGCTGCCGGGGGCAGGCTCTGCGGTAAAAAGATCCATGGCTACAAAAAGAGTTGTAAATTGCGGCTAGTCGAGCAGGCTTTGCTGCGCCACTGGCTTCTGCGCGACGAGTGTGGGCGCGATGAGTGCGGGCACCATGTTGTTGCGCCCTGGGATACCAGACGTGCCGCCCATCATCTCCATGCGCACTCGGCCAGAGGTTCTGCGCGCCTCAAGCACCACTTCTGGTGGTTTCAAATGGCCATAAAGCTGCATCACGGTTTTAACGTAATTTTTGGTTTCAGGGTAATTGGGTATTTTGTTGCCCGCACGCTGAACCGCTCCCTCACCCGCGTTGTAAGCGGCAACAGCCAGCTCCAGCTCGCCAGGGAACATTTTGATCAGGTGACGCAGATAGGATGAACCCGCCCTGATATTGGTCTTCGGGTCGGTCAGTTTCTTTTCGATCGGTGATGTCTTGTCGGCTCTGACGCCATAACGTTCTGCCGTGGGCGGCATCAATTGCATCAAACCCACCGCACCTTTGGGAGACACGGCAAAGGTGTCGAAACCGGACTCTGTGGCGATCAGGGCCTGAAGCAATTCATAGTCAATACCGTGGGTTTGTGCCGCGTCTTTGAGCAAATGCTTGACCGCCTTGTAGTTGGGCGACACGTCAAAGTAGGCCAGCAGTTTGGTGGGCGCATGGGCGCTGCCAGCAGGCGCTGCGTAAGCACTGGTATTTTTGCCCAGAGGTTTCAGGGCGGATTTGTCGGTCGAGAAACTGTCGCCACCCTTGAAGAACAGCTCGTAACGCTCGTCCAGCTTTTCAGTTGAAAAGTGCGCCACGCCTTTGGCATCAATGTAGCCCCACACGTCGGCCACGGCTGGCAGCGCGAACATGCCAAGCAACAGGGCCACCCATACAGAAGCGATTCGATTTTTAAAAGCAGTCAAGGAAAATGGCATCAAACGTCAATTTCTACGGCATCGCCGTGCAGTTCCATGAGTTCACGGCGTGCCGCAGCTTCGCCTTTGCCCATCAGTTTGGTGATCAGGACCTCAGTTTCCAGAAAGCTCTGATTACCGAGTTGTACGGGCAACAGACGGCGGGTGTCAGGATTGAGTGTGGTTTCCCACAATTGTTCCGCATTCATTTCGCCCAGGCCTTTGAAGCGGCTGATGCTCCATGATGTCTCTTTAACGCCTTCTTTACGCAACTTGTCAAGAATAGCGCTTAATTCACCATCATCCAGAGCATACGCCTTCGACGCGGGCTTTTTGCCCCTGGCGGGTACGTCGACCCTGAACAGCGGTGGCCGTGCCACATAGACATGCCCTGCTTCAATCAGTTTGGGGAAATGCCTGAAAAACAGTGTCAGCAGCAGCACCTGAATGTGTGAGCCATCCACGTCAGCATCACTCAAAATACAGACTTTTCCGTATCTGAGTCCACTCATGTCTGGCGTGTCATCAGGCCCATGCGGGTCCACACCAATGGCCACGGCTATGTCGTGAATTTCGGTGTTGGCAAACAGGCGGTCACGCTCAACTTCCCAGGTATTGAGCACCTTGCCGCGCAGCGGCAAGATCGCCTGGCTTTCCTTGTCGCGGCCCATTTTGGCGCTGCCGCCGGCTGAATCACCCTCGACCAGAAAGACTTCGTTGTGCGCCAAGTCTTTGCTTTCGCAATCCGTCAATTTGCCTGGCAGCACGGCAACGCCAGAGCCTTTGCGTTTTTCGACTTTTTGACCCGCTTTTTGCCGGGTTTGCGCGGCACGAATCGCCAGTTCGGCCAGTTTTTTGCCGTAATCGACATGCTGGTTAAGCCACAGCTCCAGGGCTGGGCGCACGTAGCTGGACACCAGCCGCACGGCGTCACGTGAATTGAGACGCTCTTTGATCTGACCCTGAAACTGTGGGTCCAGCACCTTGGCACTCAATACATAGCTGGCGCGTGCAAACACATCCTCAGGCAGCAGCTTGACGCCTTTGGGTAGAAGGCTGTGCAGTTCAATAAAACTTTTAACCGCTGTGAACAAACCATCTCGCAAGCCGCTTTCATGCGTGCCGCCTGCGCTGGTGGGGATCAAATTCACGTAGCTTTCACGCACCGGCTGGCCATCTTCTGTAAAGGCGACACACCAGTCTGCGCCTTCGCCTTCGGCAAACGTTTCGTGCTGCGCATCGGCAAAGCCCTTGCCTTCGAACATCGGAATCACCAACTCGCCATTCAGTGTTTGCGCCAGATAGTCGTGCAAACCACCCTTGTAGAGCCAGGTCTGGCTGTCTTTGGTTTTTTCAGTCGCCAGCGTCACAGACACGCCAGGCATCAACACCGCTTTGCTGCGCAGCAGGTGCGTCAGCTCATGGATAGGCAGCACTGACGATTCAAAATACTTGGCATCGGGCCAAGCGCGTACCGATGTGCCTGACTTGCGGTCACCCTCCATCGCCTTGCGCAAGTGCAGCTTTTCTAAGACGTCGCCACCTGAAAACACCAGGTGAGCGACCATGCCTTCACGGTAGGACGTGACTTCAAGGCGCTTGGACAGCGCATTGGTCACGCTGACACCCACGCCATGCAAGCCACCTGAAAAGCTGTAAGCACCTCCCTTGCCTTTGTCAAACTTGCCACCTGCATGCAGACGCGTAAAAACCAGCTCAACCACAGGTGCTTTTTCTTCGGGGTGCAGGCCGTAAGGGATGCCGCGCCCATCATCGTCAACACTGACGGAGCCGTCCGTGTGCAGCGTGACTTTGAGCTTTTTGCCATACCCGGCCAGCGCTTCGTCAGCCGAGTTGTCCAGCACTTCCTGAATGATGTGCAGCGGGTTGTCGGTGCGGGTGTACATGCCCGGGCGCTGCTTGACAGGCTCCAAGCCCTTGAGCACGCGGATCGAGCTTTCAGAATACTCAGGCGCAGAAGCTAATGAAAAAGGAAGTGGTTTGGATGCCATAAAAGGTCGGTATTTTGATTCAATTGTAAATGCGAACCAAAAATGAGCTGGATAAAACCACAGCTCATGCATTGTGCAAGTTTGCTGCGAGACAGCAAACTGCCGTCGGTCACGTTAAAGTTGAGCCATGATTTCTGCACCAACCTCTTCCATAAAAACACTCTCCATGGCCCAGGTTCTGGTCTGCGGCGCCATGATCGTCACTTTGTCGATGGGTATCCGACACGGCTTCGGCCTGTGGCTGCAGCCCATCACCCAGGCACAAGGCTGGACACGCGAAACCTTTGCTTTTGCCATTGCCATTCAAAACCTGTCCTGGGGTGTTTGCGGCATTTTTGCAGGCATGCTGGCAGACAAACTGGGCGCATTCAAGGTATTGCTGGGCGGCGCAGTGCTGTATGCGCTGGGACTGGCGGGCATGGCGCTGTCGCCAACAGGTTTCCTGTTCACGCTGACGGCGGGCGTCTTGATTGGCGCGGCGCAGGCTGGCACTACCTACGCCGTGATCTACGGCATCATTGGCCGCAATATTTCAGCCGACAAACGCTCCTGGGCGATGGGCGTGGCGGCAGCAGCGGGCTCGTTTGGCCAGTTTTTGATGGTGCCCATTGAGAGCTTTTTGATCAGCAACATCGGCTGGCAGCAGGCGCTGCTTGTGTTGGCGGGTGCCGTACTGCTGATCATGCCGCTGGCTTTTGGACTGCGTGAAGGCGGCTTCGCAAATGGGCAAGCCTTAAAGCGCGACCAGACCATTTTGCAAGCGCTGCGTGAAGCCTTCAAATATCCGAGTTTTCAGCTGTTGATGGCTGGCTACTTTGTCTGCGGCTTTCAGGTGGTGTTTATTGGCGTCCACATGCCCAGTTACCTCAAGGACAAGGGCTTGTCGCCGCAAGTGGCCGGTTACGCACTGGCGCTGATTGGGCTGTTCAATGTATTTGGCACCTACGCTGCGGGCGCGCTGGGTCAGCGCATGGCCAAAAAGAACATCCTGGTCTTTATCTACTTTGCCCGGGCAGTCGTCATCACGTTGTTTATAGCCGCGCCCCTCAGCCCCATGAGTGTCTATATTTTTGCCAGCGTGATGGGGTTGCTGTGGCTGTCTACCGTGCCGCCCACCAACGCTGCGGTGGCGCAGATTTTCGGCGTGGCGCATTTGTCGATGCTCAGCGGCTTTGTGTTTTTCAGTCACCAGATTGGTTCGTTTTTAGGCGTCTGGCTGGGCGGCGTGTTGTATGACCGCACTGGCAGTTATGACATCGTCTGGTACATCACGATCGCTTTGGGTATTTTTGCCGGACTGATCAACATGCCAGTGCGGGAAGCGCCGATTCAGCGCCCTGCTCTTGGCTCGCGGCCTGCTGGCGCATGACATGACGCGCCAACGCCTTGTGCAAATATTGGCCTGGCTGGCAGCGACGGGAGCGTTGCTGGTTGTGTTTGCCTTGTACACGCAGCCAGACTTTCTGGTGGTGCTGGCGAACCAGGTCTGGGCCTGCTTTTAGGTTCAAAACGCTGATTTTAAGCTCATTTTATATGTCATTTAGGCCTGAAATCCACTAAATACGGCCGCAAGCAGCTATGAAAATAATAGTAATTACAGGTGCCTCGGATGGCATTGGCGCCGAGATGGCACGGCAACTGGCAAGCCGCCACGGCGCCCAGGCCGGGCTGGTTTTGGTTGCCAGAGACAAAGCGAAGCTGGCGCACGTGGCCAGCCAGTGCTCAGCATGGGGGGGGCTCGAACGCTGGTTGTACCGACGGATGTTTCGCTGGAGGCTGCCTGCCGCGCCATGATTGCGACAGCGGTGGCGACGTTCGGCCAGATTGACGCATTGATCAACAACGCAGGCATGTCGGCTCAAGCCTTGTTCGGCGATGTCAAAGCCGACGACCTTGGCTGGTACGAGCAACTCATGCGCGTCAACCTGTGGGGCAGTGTGTGGTGTACCCATGCGGCACTGCCTTACCTCAAGCAAACTCGCGGCAACATTGTGGCGGTTTCCAGCCTGGCGGGGCTGTTTGGTGTGCCGGGCCGCACTGCGTACAGCGCCAGCAAATTTGCCATGACAGGCTTTTTTGAAGCCCTGCGGGCTGAACTGAAAACCGCAGGCGTCAGCGTCACCACCGCCTACCCTGGCGTGGTGGCGACGCAAATCCGCCATCACGGCCTGAATGCTGCGGGCAAGGCCGCAGGCTCCAGCGGTCTGAAAGAAGACAACGCCATGAGTGTAGAAGAATGCGCCCGGCTGATTTTGCAAGGTATGGATCAGCGTCAGCGTGACGTGGTGATGACTGCCAAAGGCAAACTGGGCCGCTGGCTGAAACTGATCGCCCCTGCCCGGGTGGAGGCGATGGCGCTGGCGGCACTCAAAGATGAGGTTAAACCATCTTGAAAGATGTCAACCTGCACGGCACGGAGCCGCCGTCGGACTGGGTCAGGCGCTGGTCGCATCTGGTCAAGCCGCAAGGCAGCGTGCTGGACGTAGCGTGCGGCCATGGCCGCCATGCCTATTACTTTGCCCACCAAAATCACCATGTCACCGTTATAGACCGGGCGCAAGAAGCTATGGATTCAATAGCTATTGAGGCGCGTCTTTGCGAGAAGGTGGTCGCTGACATTGAGAATGGCCCGTGGCCTTTGGCGGGCAGGCCATTCGATGCGGTGGTGGTGACCAACTACCTCTGGCGGCCCTTGCTGCCGACTCTACTTGCCAGCTTGAAGCCTGGAGGGGTGCTGATTTACGAAACATTTACGGCAGGCAATGAAACGGTGGGGAAACCGTCCCGACCAGACTTTTTGCTGCTGCCGGGCGAGTTGCTGCGAGTTTGCAAAGAGCTGCGCACCGTCGCGTTTGAAGACGGTTTTACAACCGGCATGACTGGGCATATGCCCCGCTTCGTTCAACGTATTGCTGCAGTGCGTGAAGCTGGCATTGACCCTCTGCCTGTACGCTACCGATTGGCATAAAAGCACCCTTGCGACTGGGTAGAATGATGTTTTCGCCAAGTCCCAAACCGACCCCTAACGACATGAACATGATCACAGGCAGTATTGTTGCACTGGCAACGCCTTTGCACCCCGATGGCAGCGTGGACTACCCCACATTGCGCAAACTGGTGGACTGGCATGTGCATGAAGGCACCGACTGCATCGGAGTGGTGGGCACCACGGGCGAATCACCTACAGTAAACGTCGAAGAGCATTGTGAAATCATTCGCGTATCCGTCGAGCAAGCCAGCAAGCGCGTCCCCATCATGGCCGGCTGCGGTGCGAATTCAACGGCCGAAGCGATTGAGCTGGCCAAGTTTGCCAGAGGCGTGGGCGCTGATTGCCAGTTGCAAGTCGTCCCCTACTACAACAAACCCACGCAAGAAGGCCAGTACCAGCACTTCAAGGCCATTGCCGAGGCCACAGGCGACTTGCCCTGCATTTTGTACAACGTCCCCGGGCGCACGGTGGCCGACATGCTGCACGCCACGGTGTTGCGTCTGGCACAAGTCCCCGGCATTGTCGGCATCAAGGAAGCCACGGGCAATATCGAACGCGCCCAATGGCTGATTAAAGAAGCACCCAAAGGCTTTGCAGTTTATTCAGGTGATGATGCCACTGCCGTCGCCCTGATGCTGTGCGGCGGTCAGGGCAACGTGAGCGTTACAGCCAACATCGCCCCCAAACTGATGCACGAACTCTGCGTGGCCGCTGTGGCTGGTGACGCCAGGCGGGCCATGGAACTCCAGTTGAAGCTCCTGCCTCTGCACAAGCATCTGTTTGTCGAAGCCAACCCGATTCCCGTCAAGTGGGCGATGGCGCGCCTGGGACTGTGCGGGCCCACATTGCGACTGCCCATGACGCCACTAGAAGCATCGAACATACCGACGGTTGAAGGTGCCTTGCGCGCCACCGGACTGATCTGATTTTTAAGGACCTTGAAGCGATGACATTGCAAAAATACCCCGTAGTTTTCAACCTTTTCAAGGTAAGCGTTTTGTCGACAGCCGCCCTCAGCCTGACGCTGCTAAGCGGCTGCTCGACCATGAATGACATGCTTAAAGGCGACAAGATTGACTATAAAACGGCTGGAAAAGCTGGCCCATCCCTTGAGGTTCCACCAGATTTGACGCAGCTCACCCGCGAAACCCGTTATGTTGTGCCCGGTACAGCCGTCAGCGCCAACGCATTTCAGGTGGGTCAAAACACACAGGCTTTGCCAGTGGCAGCACTTGCAGTGGGTGACGTTCGCATTGAGCGCTCTGGCTCCCAGCGCTGGCTGGTAGTGAACCGGGCGGCCGACAAACTCTACGGCCCGATTCGTGATTTTTGGCTGGAGAGCGGTTTTTTACTGGCGCTTGACCAAGAAAATTTGGGCATCATGGAAACCGACTTTGCCGAAAACCGCGCCAAACTCCCGCAAGACTTTATTCGTGAAACGCTGGGCAAGGTGTTTGAAAGCCTTTACTCCACCGGTGAACGCGACAAGTTCCGCACCCGCCTTGAGCGCAATGCCGCTGGTGGCACAGAAATATTTGTCAGCCACCGCGGACTGGTGGAAGTAGTGGTTGGCGGCTCTACCGGTAAAAACACCTCAGGCGAAGGCACTGTGTGGCAGCCTGTACCCCCTAACCCGGAGTTGGAAGCTGAGTTTTTGCGCCGCATGATGGTCAAGCTCGGGGTCACGCAGGAGCAATCAAAAGCGCTTGTTGCTTCTGGCGCACCTGTCAGCACATCCAGGGTTGACAACGTCAATGGTGTTCCGGTTGTTCAAATACAGGAAGGTTTTGACCGCGCCTGGCGTCGGGTTGGCCTGACGCTGGACCGAACCGGCTTCACGGTGGAAGATCGCGACCGTGCTCAAGGCACTTATTTTGTGCGGTATGTTGATGTCACCTCTGACAGGAAAGAGCCCGGCTTTTTGTCCAAGCTCTTCAGTGCTGCTGCGCCGTCAACCCCTCCGATCAAATACCGTATCACGTTGAAAAGCCAGGGCGACGCAACCACGGTATCCGTGCTCAATGCACAAGGCGCGGCTGAGTCTTCCGTTAACGCGCAGCGCATCGTCAAGGTGATTGCTGACGATCTGAAGTAAACCTTGATCGCAGCAGAAAGCGCGTCGTGATGCGCTTTAAAAGCCTGGGCAGCGGCAGTTCAGGAAACGCCACACTGGTTCAGTCCTCTGGATCAGACCCTGCAACGTGCTCATTGACAGCGGTTTTGGTCTCAGGCAAATGGTAAAGCGGCTTGAAAAGTCAGGGGTGCCACCTGCCCGACTTGACGCCATCTTCATTACCCACGAGCACGGTGACCACACAGGTTGTGTACAGGCACTGTCCAGCCAGTACAAAATTCCGGTCTGGATGAGCGCCGGCACAGCTTCGGCGATGGGTTTTGTCAATGATTCAGGCTTGCTGCGTACAGCAGCCGACGGCGATCTGATTGCGGTAAAAGGTTTGCAGCTCAACCCGTTTACCGTACCGCATGATGCCCGTGAACCCTTGCAGCTGACCTGCACCGACGGCTCAGCAAAACTGGGGGTACTCACCGATTTAGGCCATGCCACCGCCCATGTACTGGAGCATCTGCAAGGTTGTCACGCTCTGGTGCTGGAATCCAACCACGACGCAGATATGCTGGCGGTATCGGTTTACCCAGCGTTTTTAAAGCTGCGAATCGGTGGTCAGTATGGGCATTTGGCCAACGAACAAGCGTCAATCATTGCCGCTGCCGTGCTGCACAACGGCCTCAAGCACGTCGTGGCCGCTCATTTGAGCCAGCTGAACAACCTGCCTGAGCTGGTGAAATGCTGCCTTGCACAAGCCTTGTCATGCAAGGCCGATGACATCCTCATTGCGACGCAAGATGATGGCTGCCAGTGGCTGTCCGCGTGAATTTATCTGAAAAAATGATCGCCCATAAAAAAACCGCCTTTCGGCGGTTTTTTTATGCTCTCAGTGAGATTACTTGGCAGCAGATGCAGCAGGTGCGGCAGCTGCAGGCGCAGAAGCAGCAGCTTCAGCCACAGGTGCGGAGGCTGGTGCTGGTGCTGGTGCAGCAACAGGAGCTGGTGCTGGAGCAGGTGCTTCAACTTTTTTCTCACCGCAAGCGGCCAGAGCAACAACAGCAACCAGAGCTGCCAAAACGAGAGATTTGTTCATATCACTATCCTTAAAATTAAAAAAGAAAACAATTTCCGGAAATTGTCAAAATCAGTCTGATAAATCTGGCTGAGATTTCAGTGATTCATCAGAGGTTTTTTGACCAGACAGTAGGACTCGAGCTCTTTTGTCCAGCTTTCGATTATAGCCCGGATTAAAGAAGCCTAAAAAAGTTGCTTCAAAAACCAAATTACATCACTTGTCCTACAAGCCAAGGGTAGTGGCTGCAAATGCGGGTGAGCTCAGCTTCAAACACTCGTTGAGTCGTTCCTTCAGGGCCACCCGGCGTGCTGCCTCTGCGCCAGACACACCCGTTGACCGAGCCAGGTCCAGTCGCTGAAAAACCCAGTCGGGGCTCCACAACGCACTGGGCATATCGTCTGACGAGACAGCCGAGTTGGCCCTGCATTCAATGATGTGCGACCAGGTTCGCCGCCATGTCGCGAAGCGGGCATGACGTCGCATCACCTCGCTGTAGTTTTTAGCCAGCATCGTCAGCTTGCGGCCCGATTTTGACCACTCATTGAGCGACTGCGCGACGGCACGTTCACCCAACGGCCAGTCTTCAAACGTGCTGTCGCAAATAATGATCTCGCGCCAGCCTTGCGCTGCCGCTGCAGAAAACGCCAGGCGAATCAGATCAGCAAATTCACTGGGCCCTTCAAACCGGCCATGAGGTAACAAAATTTCTGGGCTCATGCCGAATCCCTTGTCGCTTGCAGCCAGCCCGCGGCCAGCCAGTCTGCCAATAAAGCCAGCGCATCATGGCTGGCCTTGCGCAAAGCCTGTGCAGGCAATTGGCGCTTGTCGGCCAATAAGCGCATCAGCACTGCATCAGCACCTTTGGCACGGTAACTTTCGCCATTGATAAAAATATGATCTGCGTCGTACATCATGCGGGTTTTGGCATCCAGCCTGATGCCCATTGCCGTCGACAGTTGTACTTGAACTTCTTCGAACCATACTTGGGGTTTCAAGCTGGTCATGATTTCGCCCAACGCACAGCCCAATGCCTGAGGGTCTTTCAGCGCTTCCTGGACGCATTTCTGCGCAAAAGCTATCAGACGCTGCGGCACTTCAGCAGGTGAGGCCGTGGCCGCTTGCCCAGCGTCACGGTACATTTTCGGGGTTTCATCAGCGCTGGCGTCTTCAAGCTCATCCTCGCTGAATTCAGCCAGCCTATGCAGCAGTTCAGCCGCCAGCTCTTGCGCCACCGGTGCTTTAAAACCAATGGAGTAGGTCATGCAGTCTTGCATCTTGCCATCAGGTCCAACGCATTCCTCGGCAACACCATCATGCGCATAGCGTGGCGGCAGGTAAAGCATGTCACCAGCATTCAAAACAAACTCTTGTTCAGGCTCAAAATTTTGCAATATCTTGAGCGGCACGCCCTGTTGCAAGGTCAGGTCTTTTTGCTGGCCGATCTTCCAGCGACGGCTGCCACTGGCTTGGAATAAAAAAACGTCATAACTGTCAAAGTGCGGCCCCACGCCACCGCCCGGCGTGGCCCACGAAATCATCAGGTCATCCAGTCGCGCATCAGGCACAAATCTGAACTGCTGCAGCAACTGATGCACCGCCGCATCATGCCCGTCAACACCTTGAACCAGCAAGGTCCAGCCGGGCTGCTTGAGTGGCGGCAAAGCGCGCGCTGCAAAAGGCCCGCTTTTCATGCGCCAACTCTGGCTGTTTTTAACAATCAGTCGTGATTCAACCGAATCGCTTGAAGCCAGCTTGAACAGCTCGGACCGGCTGAGCAAAGGTGAAAAGCCGGGTATCGCACCGCGCACCAGCAAAGGCTTTTTCTGCCAATGACGGCGCATGAATTGGGCCGGCGAAAGACCAGCCAGCAGGGCCAGTGGTTGTTGTGTATCCATGGGACAATTGTCTGATGAAAATCACTGAACAATGCGTCGTTGCCCTCACCTGGACGCTAAAAGACACCTTGGGCGAGGTATTGGACGAGCTGGACGATCCGATTGAATTTTTACTGGGTGGCCAGGATTTGCTGGCAAAAATTGAAGAACACCTGCAAGGCCATGAGGCTGGCGACAAACTGGCTTTTCAGCTGGAGCCAGAGCAGGCCTTTGGTGAATATGACGAAAACCTGGTGTTTCTGGAACAACGAATGGTTTTCCCGTCACAGCTTGAAGAAGGCATGACCTTTGACGGCGCTGCCCTGCCCATCACAAGCAGCTCAGACACGCCCAAGGACAAAATCTACACCGTTACCGAAATTTATCCAGAGCATGTCGTGCTGGACGGCAACCACCCGCTGGCAGGTATCGCTCTGCGCCTGAACCTGACAGTGGAATCCGTGCGCGAAGCCAGTGAAGCGGAAATTGGCCAAGGCACGCTGGGCACTGGTTTTTTCAGGCTGGAGCCACTTAGCGCTGATGGCTCAACGCTGCACTGACCCCAAACCATCGGTCACATCACACGATAAAGCTGGCCGTTTTCAATCCGCACCCGGTCACCGATGCGCAGCTCGCCGTAAGACGTCATGTCATAGGCACGCAGCGAGCCGTTGTCCAGCTGAACCGAAATACGGTAGCTTTCACCTGCAGCGGCGTTGGCAGTGCGACTTCTTTCGATCGCATTACCAGCCACCGCTCCGCCAACGGCGCCAATCACTGTCGCGGCTGTGCGTCCACCGCCAGAGCCAATCTGACTACCCACCACCGCACCCGCCACGCCGCCAATCACAGCACCAATGCCTGGACCACGGGCGGGTTCCTGGGTTCGAATAATTTCGACATTGTTCACACGGCCATACTCGACATAAGCCCCTTGCGTGTTGGATGGGTACGACGACGTTGGGTAAGTCGATACCGGCGCAGGGCTCATGGGCGCGCACGCCATAAGACTGGCTAGCACGAGCACCGAAGAGGTCACTGTGATCAAACGTGTTGGATTGCGCATATTTAAACTCCTGTAGTTGATGTCAAAAGGCTCGAGAGCCTCAACCCGCCATGTAGCGGGCCGAATGCCTGAAACCCTGAATAAATTACAGAACACGCCAAGGTTGACCGCTATCAGCAGTCAACCCTGTTTGAGGTGGGGACAATCGATCACAGAGCGTAAGAAATGACTGACGCCAGACATTCGCACTCATGACAATCGGTCCTAAAGTGATTTTCACGGCATTTATCACCGCATCTGTACGGACCCATTTACATTAACCAGTACCGTACTTTTACCCGCTTCTACAGACACCGCCGACTCGGCATCGGCTGACTTGGCCATCATGGCCACGGCTCGCGGACGGGGCTGATAGCTTTGGTCGTTGGCGTTGATGCTGACTTCTCGCAGGGTGTAACCGGTAAAGCCAAAGTTTTTAGAGACTTCGAGTGCCTTGGCCTTGAAGCGGTCAATGGCTATGGTTTGTGCTTCTGCCTCGACTTTGATGCGCTGCTCGCGACTCAAGGCAAAGCTGACGTTGCCCATGGTCAGGCTTTGAATTTTACCGGCGGTGGTGGTGATACGGCTGAAGTCACGGCCATCGAGTACTAATTCCGTACTACCCTGCCAGCCGTTGATCTTGCCGTTTTTATCATATCGCGGGTACAGGCTGAAGTTGCCGGTGCGCAAGTCAAGCTGACCGGGCAACACGGCCGGCCTGGCAGTGGCCAAGGCGGCGTCCAGCGCCTGCTTGAGCTGGGTTTGAACCGCGTTCGCATCCTGGCCGCTTGCGGTTGTGTTCATGGCAATCGAGAGCAGGTCTTGCTGCACTTCAACGCTGCCGCTGGCAGACAACTGGGCCACGTTTTGCAGATTTTGCATCACGGGTTGTGCGAAAAGACCCGAAGCGCATGTAATTAGGGCGCAAGCAGCTATTGATTTAGTAGTAAGCATGATTTTTCCTTCAAAATGTAATGCTTCAAGCATTCGATGGCGCAGGTGCCACAGAACATTATTGCGCTGGATTCGCCGCCAGCTCTGTTGATGTCACGCAATTGGCGAATCTGGCTGACACACATCGTCGAATACGGAAACTTTTCAGAATGAAATGTGGCAAGTGTTGTAACAGTGTGTCAAATCGAAGCAAATAAGCTGCAAAACACGCTTTCAGCCCTCAAAATGCCTCTGTTACAAATTACGAAATGGAACATGACACAAGCCACCACAACTCCCCGCGCAGACAAAATCCTGATTGTTGACGACGATGCACGTATCCGCGATCTGCTTCGCCGTTACCTGGCACAAGAAGGTTTTGAAGTGATCCTGGCCGAGGACGGCAAGGCGCTCAGCCGAATCATGCTGCGCGATGCGGTTGATCTGATCGTTCTGGACCTGATGATGCCGGGCGAAGACGGTTTGTCGATTTGCCGCCGGCTGCGCGCCGCCAACGACCGCACCCCCATCATCATGCTGACCGCCAAGGGGGAGGATGTTGACCGTATCGTGGGCCTGGAGGTGGGTGCTGACGACTATCTGTCCAAACCCTTTAACCCGCGTGAACTGCTGGCACGGGTGCATGCGGTGCTGCGCCGCCGACCCGCAACCGAGGTGCCAGGCGCGCCATCGCAAGACCAGGAGGTCATCACTTTTGGACCGTTCTCGTTTGACCTGGGTTTGCGGTCATTGCATAAAAGCGGAGAAGAGTTGCCTCTCACGACGGGCGAATTTGCGATGTTGAAAACGCTGGTGCGCCATCCACGCCAGCCACTGTCGCGCGAAAAACTGGCGCAACTGGCGCGAGGCCGTGAGTTTGAACCTTTTGATAGAAGCCTGGACGTACAGGTTTCGCGCCTGCGCAAACTGATTGAGGTGGACGCCGCTGCACCGCGCTACATTCAAACCGTGTGGGGTGTGGGTTATGTGTTTGTGCCGGACGGGACTAACTAAGACCCAGCGACGGCTTTAAAGATTGCCATACTAGGGGTATATGGACATCACCAGCCCTGCGCCACTCGAAACCGCTCCCGCCCCGCTTGAAATGCGGCCGCGCCGGGGCTTCAGTCTTTTCTGGCGGACTTTTTTCTTTTTGGCATTGCTGCTGTTTGGCTCGATCGTCGCGTGGCTGCAAACCTACCGCTCGCTGGAGTCTGAGCCGCGTGCCGTTCAAAGCGCGCAGCAACTGGCATCTTTGGTCAATCTAAGTCGTGTGGCGCTTCGTTACTCAGACGCGATTGCCCGCGTATCACTGATCAAAACGCTGGCCGACGAAGAGCGGGTACGTATCACGTTGCGTGAGCCCAAAGACAGGTTTGAACTGCTGGAAAGTGACAAGCTGAGCCAACGCACCAGCGAAGAGCTGAAATTGCGTCTTGGCACGGGAACGCTGGTGGCCAGCGAAGTCAATGGCCAAAAAGGCTTGTGGGTCGGCTTTTCGGTTGACAAAGACGATTATTGGCTGCAAACCGATGAGTCACGCATCGGGCCGTCGCGCGGCAGCACCTGGCTGATCTGGCTGGTCACGGCAGCAGTGCTGTCATTGTTGGGGGCGGCCTTTATTGCCAGGCTTATCAACAGCCCCCTGAAGCAACTGTCGTTCGCGGCCAGCCGCATGCGGGACGGCGACTTTGATGCCAGCTTGCTGGACGAAAGTGCGGCCACCAGCGAAGTGCGTGAGGTCAATATTGGCTTTAACCGCATGGCCGAGCAGTTGTCAAAAATCGAGCAAGACCGCGTCATCATGCTGGCTGGTATATCGCACGACTTGCGCACGCCGCTGGCGCGGCTGCGGCTGGAGACTGAAATGAGCGTGGCCGATGAAGATGCACGCGCCCATATGGCCGCCGACATAACGCAGCTGGACGCCATCATCGACAAATTTCTGGACTACGCCAGACCCGACCCGGCACAGCTGGAAAGCGTCTCGCTGAACGCTGTGTTCGAAGCCGCTATTTATGCGGTGGGTGACGATGAGGATGTGCGCATCACTGTCACCATGCCCGATAACCTGAATGTGCTGGCGGATGAAGTAGAGCTGCTGCGAGTGATCTCCAACCTGATTGAAAACGCACGTCGTTACGGCAAAACGCCCGAAACCGGTATTGCACTGATTGACATTGCCGCCAAGGCGCGAGACCAGTGGATATTAATCAAGGTGCGAGACCATGGTACAGGTGTGGCGCCCGAAACACTGTCAAAACTGACACGCCCTTTCTTCAGGGGTGACGCGGCCCGCACAGCAGCCACAGGTGCCGGCCTGGGCCTGGCGATTGTTGAAAAAACCATTCAGCGCATGGGGGGCGTGTTTGGTTTGGCCAACACCGCGTCGGGCGGGTTGGCAGCACACATCAAGTTGCGGCGCAGTCTTTAACCAATGGCCAGCAAGTCAGCTGGCCATCATCCGGCGTGATGCAAAACTGAGCGAATCTACCAGCGCCACCATCAGCAGCATCGCCAGCAAAATGCTGCTGGTCTCCTGCATTTGAAAAAGCCCCATGTGAAAAGCCAGCATTTGCCCCAGCCCGCCTGCCCCCACCACACCCAGCACAGCGGCGGCGCGGATATTGTTTTCCCAGCGGTACAGCGTATAGCTGAGCAGTTGCGGCAGGATTTGAGGCAGGGTGGCATACCAGAATATTTTGGCCTCGCTGATGCCGCGGCTGCGCAATGCAAACGCCGGCCCCGGGCTGGCGTCTTCAATACTTTCAGCAAACAACCGGCCCAGCACACCCGATGTGTGCAGCGCCAAAGCCAGCGTGCCCGCCAAGGGGCCCAGCCCGGCACTGATCAGCAGCAAAGCCGCCCACACCAGCTCAGGAATGCTGCGCAGCATGTTCAGCAGCATGCGAGCCAAAGCGCGCCAACGTGCAGGATCATCACTGTGCGTTTTGCTGGCAGGCACAGCCAGCGCCAAGCCCAGCAGCACTGCCAACAATGTGCCCAAGGCGCTCATAGCCAGCGTCTCGAGTGCGGCCCAAGCCAGTTTTGTTAAAAATTTACTGCTGGTTTCAGGCACCAGCATTTCGCCGATGAACTTGCCCATACGCCTGACAGCGTCAGCGCTAAAAAACTGCGCCCATTTCAGGTCAAGCGTCCAAAAACTGGCGACTGTCAGGCACGCCAGACCCAGCACAAACCAGCAAGCCTTGCAGCGCGCGTCAAACAGCGGTGGCGGCAATTTGTGATTTGGGGTGTTTGTTGTTACGGTCATGTTTTAACCCAACGCTTTGCGCAGCCAGGCACTGGTGGCATCCGCCAGCCACACCAGCAGCATGAAAACAATCAGCATGGTGGCCACTTCAGAGCCATTGAACATCTTCATCGATGCGTCCATTTGCTGACCCAGTCCCCCTGCCCCGACAAAGCCCAAAACGGCTGACGAGCGAATGGCGCACTCCCAGCGGTACACGGTGTAGCTGGTCAGCTCAGCAGCGTTTTGCGGCAACAGGCCATAAAAAAACGCCTGCAAAGGACCCGCACCATTGCGCAGCAAACTTTGCGTGACTTGTGCATCACCGCTTTCCAGAATCTCGGCATAGACTTTGCCCAGCATGCCGCCGTAGGTCAGCGCAATTGCAATCACCCCAGCCGTCGGCCCCAGCCCCACCACCCGCACAAAAATCAGCGCCCAGATCAGCTCAGGCACGCTGCGCAAAACAATCATCAGCCAGCGCAGCAGCGTGCGAAAGATGGCTGTCAGCTTGTCCATTTTCCCGGTCAAGGCTGAGATGGACAGCACTCTTACCGACAACAATGCGAGCGGAATCGCCAGCAGTAGCGCCAGGGCAATGCCCGCAGTGGCGATGGCCACGGTACGCCAGGTTTCCTTGGCCACCAGCAGCAAGAATTCGCCTTCGATCTTCGGCGGGAAAAAGTCGCCCAAAAACCTCAAGGTCGGCTTTAAATTGCTGGCCTCGAACAACGTCCAGACTTTGAACTCGGTCAGCACCAGCATGGGCCACAACAGCACGATGCCCGCCAGCAGCCAAAAGACGCGGCCCGCCCAGGCCGGGTCGCGTTTGACGTCTGGCGAATTCATCAGCGGCAATGCATCACCGCTGGCAATGGCGGCGCGTCAGGCGATTGGTCTGGTGCGGTTGACGCGCCATCCAGCTCATGCAAATGCTGCGCGTACAGGTCATGCAAATGGGCTTGGCTGACCTGCGCTGCGGGCAGATCAAAAGCAACCTGCCCGTCACGCATGCCAATGATGCGCGGGAACGATTTGAGCGCCATCTCCACATGGTGCAACGTAGCCACCAGCGTGGCCTTGCGCTCAGTTGCAATGTCTGTCAGCGCCTTGATGGCCTGTTCACTGCGTGATGGGTCAAGCGCCGACAATGGCTCGTCCACCAGCAGCAACTGCGCACCAGAGGCCAGAATCCGCGCCAGACCGACGCGCTGGCGCTCTCCGCCAGACAGGCGGTCGACCCGTTCAAACAGTTTTTCAGACAGGTCGAATTTTCTCAAGGCCGCATCTGCCAGTTCGATGTGTGCTGGATAAAACAGGCTGCGCAAGCTGGCCCACAAACCCATTTGCGGCAAACGCCCGGCCAGCACGGCTGTAACGACCCGCTGGCGCGGTGGCAAAGGCGGAACTTGTGGTGCCAAAAACAGCGTGCCGCGCAGTTTTTGCAAGGGTTTGACGGGCAAAGTCCACGGGTTCACGCCGCCCAAAGACATTGTGCCGTCAGTGGGCTTTAAAGCACAGGCGATCAATTGCAGCAACGTGGTTTTGCCCGCACCCGACGGGCCAATGACGGCCACGTGCTCACCCGATTGCACCTGTAATGAGACATGCCGCACCGCATCTGGCGCATCGCCTTTGGCAGCGGGATGCCGGGCCGATGCACCGGCAAGCAAAACCTGCACGGGGCTTACTTCAGCAAGCCCGCGCTGCGTGCGGCTGCTTCAATGCCACGGTAATTCTCAGGGGTGGTGGCGATATAACGGGTTGCGCGGTTCAGATCCAGAATTTCTTTGCCTTCAGGCGTTTTTGGGTCAATGTCCAGCAGTGCTTTTTTCACCCGCTCGCGCTGTGCAACTGGCATGTCGGCATGCACAGACCAGTTGTAGTTGTAGTAACCCGGCGTGGTGAAGAAGACGACCGCGTCTTTGTCGGTGACCTTGCCTTCCTTGACAAACTTGTTCCACACCGTGATGTCCAGTGCAGCAGCATCGACCTTGCCGCTGACAACCGAGGCAATGGTCGCGTCATGCGCGCCTGAATAGGCTACGCGCTTGAAGTCTTTGTCAGGGTCAATTTTGCTGTCCAGCAAAAAGCTGCGCGGCATCAAATGACCAGAGGTGGATGACTGGGAGCCAAAGCTGACCTGCTTGCCTTTTAAATCCGCCAGGGTTTTGATGCCTGAACCGGGTTTGGTGATGAACACCGATTGAAACTTGGTGTCTTCCTCACGCTGGGCAATCGGCACGATTTTTCCGCCTGAACGAACGTTAGCCTGCACAAAGGTAAAACCGCCAAACCACACCATGTCCACCTGTTTGTTGACCAGCGCCTCAACGGCGGCCGGATAATCAGACACTGGTATGAACTCAACTTTTTGGCCCAGCTTGGCTTCCAGGTACTTGACGATGGGGCCAAATTTGCGGGTTTGCTCGGTGGCGGCCTCTTCAGGGATGGTGGTGACGCGGAAAACGGTTTGTGCAAAAGCTGAGCCAACAACGGCAAAAGCGGTAACAGCCAACATTGATTTAAGAGCTAAGCGACGCATATCAGGACTCCAGAGAAAACATCAATTAAAGAACACTTGATTCTCGCAGGATTGAGCTTCGCATGAGCCATGCCTTTGTGTTTGAAGGACAATTTGGGCAATGATCACTGACCCGCAACACCCATTAGCCTGGAACAACCGCTTTGCCCGCTTGGGTGAAGCGTTTTACACCCGCCTGCAGCCGAAGGCGCTGCCTGAGCCGTACTGGATCAGCCGCAATCAGGCGGTGGCGCGTGAACTGGGGTTAGAAGAAAGCTGGTTCGAATCGCAGGGCGTTTTGCAAGCCTTGTCTGGCAGCGGCGTATTGCCCGGCTCTGAACCGCTGGCCAGCGTTTACAGCGGCCACCAGTTTGGCCAGTGGGCGGGGCAACTGGGCGATGGCCGGGCGATTTTGCTGGGCGAGGTGGATACGTCTGAAGGCGGCATGGAGATTCAACTAAAAGGCGCCGGCAAAACGCCCTACTCCCGCATGGGTGATGGCCGTGCCGTGCTGCGGTCGTCAATTCGTGAATATTTATGCTCGGAAGCCATGCACGGACTGGGCATACCGACCACGCGGGCACTCGCGCTCACTGGGTCTGATGCGAAAGTCGTGCGTGAAGAGATCGAGACCGCCGCAGTCGTCACCCGCACCGCCCCCAGTTTTATCCGCTTCGGGCATTTTGAGCACTTCAGCTACAACGACATGCATGTTGAGCTCAAAGCGCTGGCGGACTTTGTCATCGACAGCTTTTACCCGGCCTGCCGTGATGCCGCCAACCCCTACGCCGCGCTGCTTGAAGCCGTGAGCAAACGCACCGCCCACCTGATGGCGGCCTGGCAGTCGGTGGGGTTTTGCCACGGCGTGATGAACACCGACAACATGAGCATTCTGGGGCTGACGATTGACTACGGCCCGTTCCAGTTTCTGGACGCCTTTGACCCCACACACATCTGCAACCACTCCGACTCCCAAGGCCGCTATGCCTATAACAAGCAGCCCAATATTGGGTACTGGAACCTGTTTTGCCTGGGTCAGGCGCTGCTGCCACTGATTGGCGAGCAAGAGCAGGCCCTTAGCGCGCTGGAGCCGTACAAAGCCATCTTTCCAGCGGCGCTTGAAGACAGGATGCTGGCCAAACTGGGGCTGACTGAGGCCAATGCAGACAACAAAGCCCTGATTGAAAGCACCTTCAAGCTGCTGGCCGCCAACAAGGTGGACTACACCATCTTCTGGCGGCGGTTATGCAGTTTTACCCCGCAAAGTGGGCATGAAGCGGTGCGTGACCTGTTTTTTGACCGGGAATCGTTCAATGCCTGGGCGCTACATTATTCGGAGCTGCTTACGCCCGTATCTATTGGTCAAAAGACCGATTTGATGCTTAAAAACAACCCAAAATACGTGCTGCGCAACCATCTGGGCGAAGAAGCCATCCGCGCCGCGAAACTTAAAGACTACGCCAAGCTCCATACCTTGTCAGACGTGCTGCAAGCCCCATTTGATGAACATGCAGCGCACGACAGCCTGGCGGGGTTCCCGCCTGACTGGGCCAGCGGCATTGAAATCAGTTGCAGCTCCTGAATTTTTAGAAAGCACTTCATGACCCCAGAGATGACCCCCAAAGTCCAGAAAACCGATGCCGAATGGAAAGCCCTGCTGAAAGAAAAGGGCGCGGAGCCTGTTGCTTTTGACGTGACCCGCCACGCCGGCACTGAGCGCGCCTTTACTGGCAAATACGAAACCGTGTGGGCCGATGGCGCTTACCACTGCATGTGCTGCGGTGAAAAGCTGTTCGAGTCTGAGACGAAGTTTGACGCAGGCTGCGGCTGGCCCAGCTTTTCACAAGCGGCCAATGAGACGGCCATCACCGAGCATGTTGACAACAAATACGGCATGCGCCGGGTTGAAACAGTCTGTACCAACTGCGGCGCGCATCTGGGCCATGTGTTCAACGATGGGCCATCACCAACCGGACTGCGTTACTGCATGAACTCGGCGTCGCTGGACTTTGTGCCCAAGTAATCAGTCAACGATAATCCCGGCCAATGAAGCAAATACTCGATTTCCTCCCCATCCTGCTGTTTTTCGGCGCGTTCAAGATGTACGACATCTACGTGGCCACGGGCGTCATCATGGCGGCTACTACGGTGCAAATGCTGATTTTGTACAAGCTGGACGGCCGCTTGCAAACCATGCACAAAGTGACCTGGGCGCTCGTCATGGGTTTTGGCGCGCTGACCCTGGGTTTTCATGACGAGCGTTTTGTCAAAATCAAACCCACTGTTTTGTACGCCTTCACGGGTCTGGCCTTGGCCATCGGCCTGTGGGTGATGAAGAAAAACTTTTTGAAGATGATGCTCGGCGCGCAGCTCAAAATGGCCGATCCGGTCTGGCGCAACCTGACGTTGATCTGGGTCACCTACAGCTTTTTCATGGCGGCACTCAATGCTTATGTGGCCATGTTTTATACCACCGAGCAATGGGTCGACTTCAAGCTCTGGGGTTATGCATTCCCGCTGATTTTCCTGGTCGGGCAAGGCATTTACATTGCCAGGCACTTGCAGTCTGACGAGCTGGAGGTCAAGTCATGAGCGCTGTTCCTGTGTACACAACGGCGATTGAGCACCAGCTCACCGACCGCCTTCAGCCCAGCTTTTTACAGGTCATTGACGAAAGTGCCGACCATGCAGGGCACGCGGGTGCGAACGCCGAGGGTTTTGGCAGCCACTTTCGTATCCGCATTGCCAGCCCCGCGTTTGCTGGCAAAAGCCGTGTTGCCAAGCATCGGCTTGTGTATGATGCAATGCAAAATTTTATCGATCAGGGCCTGCACGCGCTGGCCATCGACATCGTCGACTGAACTTTTTATCTTTAAACAGGATTCCCATGAAAAAACAACTTTTACTGGCTGCCGCCGCCGCGCTGATGGCGTTGGGCGCGCAAAGCACCTTCGCGCAAAACATTGCGATCGTCAACGGCAAAGCCGTGCCCAAAGCACGCCTGGACGCATTGGCCCAGCAAGTGGCCAGACAAGGTCGGCCCATCACGCCTGAAGTCCAGTCGCAGATGCGTGACGCCGTGATCACCCGCGAAATTTTTGCGCAAGAGGCTGAAAAACTCGGCCTGATGGGCAGCGACGACTACAAAAACCAGATGGAAATCGCCCGCCAGACGGTGCTGATCACGGTGTTGATTGACGACTTCAAAAAGAAGAACGCCGTCAGCGACGCAGACCTGAAAGCTGAATACGACAAATTTGCCGCAGCCAACGGCGGCAAGGAGTACAAGGCCCGCCACATTCTGGTTGAAAAAGAAGCCGACGCCAAAGCCGTCATTGCCAGCATCAAAAAAGGTGGCAAGTTTGAAGACATCGCCAAAAAGCAGTCCAAAGACCCTGGATCAGGCGCTAACGGCGGTGACCTGGACTGGGCCAACCCCAGCAGCTACGTGGCCGAGTTCACCGAAGCCATGCTGAAATTGAACAAAGGCCAGATGACCGACACCCCGGTGAAGACCCAGTTTGGTTTTCACATCATCCGGGTAGACGACATCCGCACCGCCCAGTTGCCAGCGTTTGAAGAACTCAAACCCCAAATCGCCCAGCAGTTGGAGCAACAACGCCTCGGTTCTTACCAGCAAAACCTGCGCGAAAAAGCCAAGGTGGAGTGAGTTTTTGGCGGCCTCGGGCAGCTTCAAGCCGCTTGAGAAACTAAAAAACGCGGCTTGTCCGCGTTTTTTGCATTTTCCAAACCGAAAAATCTTTTTTGGGCCTGTTTTTACTCGTCAAATAGGACATTTGGTCGCTAGCTAAGGCGAATACTCGCATTTGCAATCCCGGCAGGTTCGCAATGATGCAGACTGTTTCATGGCCCCGAAATCGCCGCCAAATCCCCAGCCGTCAACCACCGCCACTGCCCAGCCTTCAAATCATCTGGCAAGGCCAGCGAACCAATCCGCGAGCGGTGCAAGCCGCCCACCCCACCCTCACCTTCCACCCGATTGCCCACCGCTGCAATCATGCGTTTGACCTGGTGGTATTTGCCTTCTGTCAGGGTCAGGCTCAACTGGTTTGGGCCGGTTTGTACGCAGGCCGCGGCCTTGACGGGTTTGGGGTCGTCGTCCAGCACCACGCCGCTCAGCAGCTTTAGCACCTGCTTGTCGTCTACCGGGTGCTTGGCTGTCACCTCATAAACCTTGGGTACATGGTGTTTGGGCGAGCTCATGCGGTGAATGAACTTGCCGTCGTCTGACAGCAACAAGAGGCCTGTCGTGTCCTGGTCTAACCGACCCACGGCTTGCACACCTGCCGCTGCGCCGCCGCCACGCTGGCGAATGGGTGCAGGCAGCAGGGTGTAAATGCTGGGGTAGGTACTGGGCTTTTGTGAGCATTCATAACCTGCGGGTTTGTGCAGCATCAGATAGGCTTTTTCGTAGTACTGCCAGTCCACGCCCTGCACCGTGAAGTGCAGGCCAGGCGCTACAAATTCAGTAGCTGGTTGCGCACATATGTGCTGGTCTACAGCCACAAAACCTTGTTGAATCAGCCCTGCGCAGACGCGGCGGGTGCCAAAACCTTGAGAAAACAGGATGTCTTGAAGTTGCATATTGGCCATGCGCTGATTGTCGCTGCACACAGCGTGCCAGCAACAGGTGAAAATACCCGCTGCTCCCGCCGCCCATCACATCACCCCACCCATGTCAGACACCGCAACCTTTCAAGGCAAATTCGTCACAGGCTCCACCTTAAAACACGTCTTGAACATGACAGCGGCGGGTTCGGTCGGCTTGATTGCCATTTTTGCGGTGGATTTGCTCAACCTGTTTTATATCTCGCTGCTGGGCCAAAAGGAGTTGACCGCTGCGCTGGGTTATGCGGGTACGCTGTTGTTTTTTGTGCTGTCGCTGGGTATCGGATTGACGATTGCCGTCAGTGCGTTGACCTCGCGTGCGCTGGGCCGGGGCGAACGCGCGCACGCCAGGCGCCTGGCGGGCGCATCGCTGCTGTGGATGGTGGCCAGTATGACGTTGTGCGCAGTGCTGACCTATCCTTTTTTAGACCCCTTGCTGCGCCTGCTGGGTGCAACCGGCGTGACAGCCGACCTGGCAGTGCGGGTCAGCCGCATTGTGCTGCCGTCTGCCCCTGTCCTGGGTGCGGGCATGTGCCTGGGCGCACTGTTGCGGGCACTGGGTGACGGCAGACGGTCAATGTATGTCACGCTGGGGGCGGGAGCGGCCACAGCGTTGCTCGACCCGCTGCTGATATTTGGCTTCGGTTGGGGGCTGGACGGCGCGGCCATTGCCACGGTGCTGGCGCGGTTTGTCATGGTGGGCATTGGCCTGTATGGCGTGGTGCGCGTCCACAAACTCTTTGCATGGCCTGACGTGGCCACCCTGCGCGAGACCTTCAAGCCCTTTTTCGCCATTGGTCTGCCTTCTGTTTTGACGCAGGTTGCCACGCCGGTTGGCAACTCGTTTGTTACCGCTGCGATTGCGCCGTTTGGTGACAGTGCCGTCGCGGGCTGGGCGGTGGTGGTGCGCATTATTCCGGTGGCATTTGCGGTGCTGTTTGCCTTGTCGGCATCGGTGGGCCCCATCATTGGCCAGAACCTGGGCGCCAACCGCCATGACAGGCTGCACAGCACGGTAGCGGACAGCCTGAAACTGGTGGTGGTGTATGTACTGGGCGTGTGGCTGCTGCTGGCTGTATGTAGCAGCCTGATTGCCGACCTTTTTGGCGCGACGGGTCAGGGCCGTGAGGTGATCGTTTTCTTTTGCGTTTTTGTGGCTGGCAGCTATGTGTTCAACGGCGCTGTGTTTGTGGCCAACGCTGCGTTCAACAACCTGGGTTTTGTCCTGTATTCAACGGCGCTTAACTGGGGCCGCGCCACGCTGGGTGTCGTGCCGTTCATCTGGCTGGGCGCGCACTATGGCGGGCTCAAAGGCGTGCTGGCAGGCTACGGGCTGGGCGTGGTGCTGTTTGGTGTGCTGGGGGTTTGGGGCTGCTTTAAAGTGCTCCGGCAGCTGAGCGACCGAGCCGGCGCACCTAGTGTAGTGTTTCACTCTGTTTGAACTATTTTGAGTTTGGCCTTGGCGCGTATGACTTTTTCCAGAATGTCAC
>JBILXX010000043.1:0-27968 GCA_044378095.1 Polaromonas sp. | reverse complement strand
CATGGGCGCTCACCAAGTTCATGATTCAATACCCTGATCTTGCAGCCTTTTAGGCGGTGCCCGCAACTTTTTTTACCTCACGTAGCGGTTAATTCGGCTGGCTTGCGGAATTCTGCAAGTCCCTCAGGCTTGTAAGAGAATTTCCAGCTCATTCTGTTCTCCTATCCGTGATTTATGCGTTGGACAACAGCGAGGGATTGTTCTAAAAATTCGTTTGTTTTTTATGTGTTGCGCGGTTAATTTTTGTCTGGAAATACTTTGAATCGTTTGACGGGTCAGGTTTGTCTGTCGGTGGTTGCGCTGGGTTTAAGTACCGCAGGCGCGGCAACAGCGTTTGCGCAAGTCAGACCGAACGCCGGCAGTCTGCTCGACTCACAATCGCCAGCACCCGCGCAGTCGTTGCCGGTTGCGCCCAAACTGGTTTTGCCTGATGCCAAGCCAGTGGCGGCAGGTGATACAGCAGTGCGCATCACACCCAGCGCTTTCCGTTTTACCGGTAACAGCCTGTTTTCAAATGAGCAGTTGTCAGGGTTACTTGCAAAACTGGTTAACAAACCCACTGATCTGGCGGGACTGACGGCTGCAGCCAGTACGGTTGCCAGCTATTACCGTTCCCAAGGTTTTTTGCTGACAGAGGCTTACTTGCCCGAACAGGCTTTTGCAGCCACGGGCGGTACGGTCACGATTCGCGTGATCGAGGCAAAAATTGGACGTGCATCGGTGGAGATTGAAGGTGATGGCAAGGGCATTTCCCGCGCTTTTGTCGATGAGCTTCTGGCCAGCCATTTGAAAAAAGGCGATGCCGTGACCGAATATGCGCTGGACAAGCCAGTTTTGCTGCTGCGCGATCTGGCGGGTTTTGACGCCACGGCGATTGTTGAGCCCGGCGCAGAAACCGGTGATGCCAACGTGCGGGTGGCCGTCAAGTCCGGGGGGCGCTATGTCGATGGTTCTGTCAGCCTGGACAACCATGGCGCGTCTGCAGCGGGCGGCGTGCGTGCCATTGCCACTGTCAATCTGAACAACTTGCTGGGGCGTGGTGATGTTGCATCCGTCAGCGGCCAAGTCAGCGACCAGCCGGGCTCTGACCTGTTTCGCTTGAGCTACAACCTGCCCGCGGGTGGCTGGGGTACGCGGCTGGGCTTGAGTGCAGCGCGGCTTAACTACGCACTGGGCAAACAGTTTGCGGCTCTGAAGGCAAGCGGCAGTGCAGATGTGCTGGGACTTAGCCTGTCGCATCCCTTGGCACGCGGGCGCGATGCCAGTCTGTATGCCCAAGCCAGTTTTGATGAAAAGCGCTTGCTGGACCAGACCGCCAACCCCATACTGAAAAGTGAGCGCGTGATCTCGTCAACACGCATTGGGCTGGCTGGTAACTTTATTGATAACCTGACGGGTTCGACTGCACTGAACGCCTTTGCCATCAACACCACTTTGGGCCATCTCAAACTGGACATGGCAGATCAGGCGCTTGACGAGGGCTTGGGCGGCTTGCAAACAGCCGGGCTGTATCGCAAGTTCAACTTGGAATACCAGAGAACGCAGTACTGTGGCCGTGCTGCCAGCCTGCATGTCACGCTCCAGTCTCAGCTGGCCTCAAAAAACCTGAACTCGGCTGAAAGGATGACCTTGGGCGGACCAAACGGCGTACGCGCGTACCCGGTTGGCGAGGCAATTGGAGACTCGGGCACGATGTTCAGTCTTGAATACCGATACCAGCTGCCTTCAGCCATGTCTGTTGCCTCCGAGCCTGTCAGCTTGCTAACTTTTTATGACTACGGCCACATACGTTTTCACCAAAATGGCCCAGACGTGCCAGGTGGTGTCAACTCGGTCGCACTGGGTGCTGTGGGCATAGGTGCCACTGTGGGACGTACCGGCAACTTTTTAATCAGATCACTTCTGGCTTGGCGCACCACATCGACAACGCCGTCTACGGGAGATGCTGACCGCTCACCCCGTGCCTGGCTTTTTGCGCAAACCTGGTTTTAACCAGGTCAGACCAACACATCATGACCCTTCAAAATCCAACGCTACACAAAACCAACAGGCGTCAGTACCGTGCCTGGTCGGTGCGTACTGTGGTGATCAAGCTGTCGCGCAAACTGACGGCGACCTACCGCATTCGCTACGAGCGCAGCTTGTCTCGTCTGCTGGCCACGTTATTGGCTGCGACCTCAACTTGGTCCATAGCCGAGCTGCCCACGGGCCTGAATGTGGTGGCCGGGCAGGCGAGCGCCAGCACGCCCACTGCCAGCAATATGCGTATCCATCAGGCCACCGACAAAGCGGTGCTGAACTGGCAGACTTTCAACATTGGCGTTGGCAAGTCGGTGCAGTTTGTGCAGCCTGCGGCAACGTCGGTGGCGCTAAACCGGATTGTGGGCAATGAGGCCTCGTCGATTTACGGGTCCTTGAGTGCCAACGGGCAGGTTTTTTTGGTCAACCCATCTGGCGTGATGTTTGCGCCTGGCGCGCAGGTCAACGTGGGTGGGTTGGTGGCCTCCAGCCTGGGCATCAGCAACGACGATTTCATGGCGGGCCGCTACACCTTCAGCGGCCTGGGCGGGGGCGCGGTTGAAAACAACGGCACCATCAATGCGGCTCGCGGCGGCTATGTGCTGCTGGCAGCCCCCAAAGTGACCAACACAGGTGCCATCACGGCCGACGTTGGGTCGGTCGGTTTGCTGGCTGGCTCTCGCGTCACGCTGGACACCTCAGGCATGGGTTTGGTGCGCTTTTCGGTCGATGCCGCCGCAGCCAATGCTGCCATTAAAAGCAGCGGCAGCATCACTGCACGCGGGGGGCAGGTGGCCGTTCTGGCAAGCGCCATGGGCGATGCAATGGCCACAGTGATCAACCAGACCGGCGTGATTCGCGCCGATTCAGCCGTTGAGCGCAACGGCATGATTGTGCTCAGTGGTGGTCAGGCTGGTGTTGTCAATGTTGCGGGCACATTGTCAGCAGCGGGGCTTGAAAGCGGACAAACGGGCGGAACGGTTCATGTAATCGGCGACAAGGTGTTGCTTGCGCCTGGCGCAACAGTCGACGCATCAGGCCAAAGCGGCGGCGGTACGGTCCTCGTCGGCGGCGACTACCAAGGCAACAATGCCAGTGTGCAAAACGCTTCGCGCTTGCATGTGGCGGCGGGTACAAATTTGAGCGCCGACGCCATCAGCAGCGGCAACGGCGGCAAGGTGGTGCTATGGGCTGATGGCGACACCCGTTTTGCGGGCAACATCAGTGCACGCGGCGGCGCGCAGGGTGGCGATGGCGGTTTTGTTGAGGTGTCTGGCAAGCGTGATCTGGATGTGCAGGGTCGCATTGATGTGGCTGCACCCCAAGGCGCCGGTGGCAAGGTGTTGCTAGATCCTGAAAACATCGTTTTGAGTGCTGCGGCCAATAACCCCGGGCCAGTAACAAACCAGCCCGTCAACACACCGGATCTGGCGTTTGGCGATGCGCCAGTGCCCGGCACATATACCGTCAATATCGGTTCAGTCACTGGTTTTGCCGAGCTTTACCTTCAGGCCAGCAACGACATCACTGTCAACGCCGCGCTCACCATGAATGCAGGCAACAGCATTCGACTGGAGGCCAACAACAACATCAACGTCAATGCCAACGTTGGCGTTACCGGCGCTGGCAACATCAACTTCAGAGCGGATGCCGACAACAGCGGCGCGGGCAACGTGGCGCTGACAAATGCTGCATTGTCTTCTCAGGCCGGCGGCATTACCCTTCGCGGCGCTGCGGTCACTGGCAATGCTGCCAGCACCATCATCACAACCGGCGCGGCCAATGCCGACGGCGGCAATGTCAGCATCACTGGAGCGGCAGGCGGCATCAATCTGGCAGGTGCAATCACTGCCAACGGCGGCACCACAACCAGCGTTGGTCGAAACGCGGGCAATGTGACAGTCACGGCTGACGGCGCCATCACAACAGCAGCCATCACCGCGTCCGGCACGGCAGGGGCGGCGGGCGCCAACAACGGCGGAAATGCCGGCATCATCAGTGTTACCAACAACGCCACTTCTGCCGGTGCAGTGACCACAGGGGCATTGACGGCACAAAGCGGAAATGCTACTGGCACAGGCCTGGGCGGCGCCGCAGGCAGTATTTCTGTCACCAACAATGCGACTGGGCAAAACCTCACCACAGCGGCTCTGTCCACAGAGGGCGGCGCAGGCGGCAACGGCGGCTTGATCACACTGAGCTCACAAGCCGGGGTCACCGCCACGACCATCAACACCAGCGGTACCGCGCTGGCAGCAGGCACACGTGCAGGCTCCAACGCAGGCAACGTCACCATTGCTGGGGTGAACCGTAGCATCACCGGTGCCATCACCGCCAACGTCAGCGCGGCCAACGGCACCAATCAAGTCGGCGGCAACGCAGGCGCAGTGTCCATCACAGGCGCAGGCACACTGGGCACAGTGGGCATCAACGCCCAGACGGGCGCGGCCACAGGCACAGGCACAGGCGGCACGGTTGGCTCCATCACTTTGACCGGCAGCAATGCCACAGTAGGCGCACTCAGCACCGCAGGCAACGCCAACGGCAACGGAGGCGCTGTCAGCATCACCACCACAGGCACACTAGGTGTAGGTACGATCGCTACAGGCGGCGGCGCGGCTACTGGTATTGCTGGGCGCAACGCAGGGGCGATCACACTGTCAGCGGTGGGCATCACTGCAGTTGGCAACATCACCGCCAGCGGCGGCACAGGCAGCACAGTCAACATCAGCAGTACCAACGGCATCGCGATTGCGCCAGCCAACAGCATCACCGCCAGCGGCGGCTCAGGCGGCACAGGCAATGCCAACGGCGGCAATGCAGGCAGTATCACAGTTACCAACAGCACAGCAGGCAACATCGTGACAGGCGCATTGACCGCACAGACAGGTGCAGCGGTAGGCGCAGGTGCAGGCGGCGCGGCAAGCACGATCACAGTCACCAACAACGCTGCTGGGCAAAACGTCACCACAGCAGCGCTGCTAACCACAGGCGGTGCCAAAGGCGCAGGCGGCAACATCACGGTCAGCGCAGCCGGAACAGGCACTGTCATCACCAACGGCACAGCCATGACTGCAACAGGCGGCGCAGGCATCAACAGCATAGGCGCCAACGCAGGCAACATCACATTAAGCGGCGGCACTGTCACTTTGGGAGCTAGCGCACTGACCGCCACAGGCGGGGCAGGCAACGGGACCAGCTTTGCAGGCGGCAGCGGCGGCACCATCAGCGTGACCAGCAACACCGGCGGCATGACAAGTACAGGCGCAGGCATCATGACAGCCAATGGCGGCTTAGCATCAGCTACTGCAGCAGCAGGCGGCGCGGCAGGCTTCATCACGGTGACCAACGCCGCAGCCAGCACAGGCGCCATCAGTTTGGCAGGCACGGGCGGGCTCAACGCCCGCACAGGCGCATCGACAGGCGCGATAGCGGCGGGCGCTGCGGGCATCATCACGGTCAACAACAACGCGACGGCTGCGACGGCAACCACTTTGGGCCCGCTCAGCACCGCAGGCAACGCCAACGGTAATGGCGGCGAAGTCAGTATCACCACCACGGGCACACTAGGTGTAGGTACGATCGCCACAGGCGGCGGTGCCGGTACGGCTGGCCAGGCGGGCAGAACTGGTGGCGCGGTCTCTCTTCGCTCAACGGGGGCCAACGTCACGGTTGCAGCCATCACCACCACGGGCGGTAACGGCGGTGCAGGTCTGACAAGTGGCGGCAATGCGGGCACCATCACACTGGACGCTGGCGGTGCAACACCTACCATCACGCTGGCAGGTAACCTGACGGCACTGGGCGGTAATCAGGTCGGCGGCGGTACATCGGGCGCTGGCGCCAACATACGCGTCCAGCAGAATGTATTGCTTAACGCTGCAACAGTCACCGTCGATTCGCGCGGTGGCAATGCAGGCGTGGGTGTGGGTGGCAACACTCAGTTTGACGGTACTGTCAACAGCACGGGTGGCGCACGGGCGCTGGTCATTCAGGCTGGGTCGGGCGACGCGACGATCACGGGTGCAACAGGTGCGACCAGCGCTTTGTCAGCTCTGACAGTCACGGCTAATGACATCGCGATTGGCGCTATTGGTGGCGGGGCGGCAGGCGTGACAGGCGCTACTGCCTTGACGGCCACGACGGCAGGCGCAGACGTGGGGCAGGTCACGCTTAACGGTGCTTTGAATGTCAACGCGCTGACGCTCAATGCTGCCGCATCCATCAACCAGACCAGCGCCGTCAGGGCGACCACACTTGCATCTACGCTGCTGGGCACAGGCAGCGCCCTGAATTTCGGTGCGGTTGCGAATCAAATTACATCACTCGGTACGATTGTTACGCCGGGCGGCTTCACATTGAACAACGGCAACAACAACGTTACCGGAGCGGGCAACCTCACGACCACCAACAATGCCGTGTCGATTGATGCGGGCACGGGCGCTTACACCCAGAACGCGAACATTGACATTTCTGCGGGCACGGGCCCCATCACGTTGACAGCGAACACAGTGGCCATTGCCGCCAATACAGGCAACAACGCACTGACCACGTCGGGTACCCTGACACTGAAACCCAAAACCGCCGGGCAGGCCATGTCGCTGGCAGGCGCATCGGCATTTGATATTTCTGCGGCAGAATTGACGGCCATTGCTACAGGCGCTACCGGCCCCATCGTTGTAGGCGACGCCGCCAGTACTGGCGTATTGACGATAGGTGCAGCAGTCGGCCTGGCGGGCAAGACCCTGACTTTGAACGCAGGTTCAATCACAGATACCGGTGTGCAGACCATCACCGCGCAGAACGTCACGCTCAATGCCAATGGACAAATTGGTACCAGCGCTGCCAACGGCATTGACATCGCTGCCACCAACCTGGCCGTCAATACCACCGCCAATGCCAATGCATTTGTGCGCACAGGCGCGATCAATCTGGGTACCGGCGGCTCCAGCCTGGGCAGTGGCACGCTTGACTTGACAGCCACTGGCAACGTCACTCAAACGGCCAGTACGGGCAACATCACGGCAGGTACCCTCAGGGTTAAATCGCTGTCCGCTGGCGCGGCCAACATCACGCTGAACAACAGCGGTAACGACGTTGCCGCAGTCAACCTGCAAGCCCGCAATGCGGGTGACACAGCCAATGCCTCAGGCGCAATTCAATACACGGATGCCACTGGTTTTGACGTGGCCGCCCTTGCCACCACAGGCAACGCCACATTGTCCGCTGGTGGTGTGGTCACGCAGTCTGGCGCCGTAGCCGCAACAGGCCTGGCATTGACAGGCGCTGGTGGTGCCTACACGCTGAACAACGCTGGCAACGCCATCACAACCCTGGCAGCCAATACCGGCAGTGTTGACTACAAACAGGCAGGCGCACTGATTGTTGGCACGGTGGGTACGGCCGGTGTCACCACAAGCGGTGTCGCCCGAATTGAAACAACCGGAGCGGCTTCCAACCTCACCCTGAACAATGCGGTCACCTCAACCGCAACCGGCAATGCGGTGATTCTCAAAGCTGGTAGCGCCAATGCGGCGGGTGTCAGCACTGGCGGTCAATTCATCAACAATGTTGGCGCGGCGGGTATCGTTGCTGCGTCGGGGCGTTACCTCGTGTACAGCGGCGACCCTGGCAGCACGACCGAAGGCATGACGGGCTACGGCAAGCGTTACAACAGCGACTTGAATGCTGTGCCTGCTACTGCTGCCAGCACATTTTTGTACCGCATTGCGCCCACGCTGACTGTGACTGCCAACAACAATACCCGGGTTTACGGCGACAGCAACCCTGCACTGACAGGCGTTGTCAACAGCGGTTTGATCGACGGCGATACCGCTGCCAGCGTGGGGGTGAATTTCGTCACGACCGCGGTTGCACGCACAGCCGTTGCAGCAGGCCCAGTGGCGATCACCGTCGCGGCCACCAACAACGAAAACTATACCTTGGCCACTACCAATGGCGCGCTGACGATTACCAGGCGCGACCTGACCGTCAGCGCCACTGGTCAAGACCGCGTTTCAATGGCGGCACATTGGCCAATGTGGTTTTGACCGACAACCGGGTGGCGGGCGACACGCTCACTCTGAACGGTATCGCCAGTTTTGCAGATGCTGTTCCCGGTACGGGTAAAGCCATCAGCGTGAACGGTATTTCCCTTGGCGGTGCTGATGCGGCCAACTACAACCTTGTCAACACGACAGCGCTGGCGACGGGTAATATTCTGACCCCAGCCGCGGCGACATTCACCGGTCGGCTTGCCAGTGCAAAGGCTGCGTCGCTGAACGAGGATACGGCGCGGCGTTGTGAGGCGGCGTCAAGTTCCGCACCTATTTCGCAGACAGCCGGGGTCTCGATCAGCAGCCGGGCTGGCAATACGGATTTAAGCTGCAATTAAACGGTGGCAAACCGCCCTTGCAAGTAGCCAATGATTTTTTCAGAATCGTAGAGCCACTGGCTGTTTCCTGACGCATCGGTGATTTTCAGGCAAGGCACTTTGGTTTGCCCGCCTTCACGTGTCAGTGTGTCACGGTCAACACCAGGCGGCTGCGCATCAACATGCCTGATTTTCAGTGACTGACGCGCTATTTCGTGCCTAACTTTCATGCAAAACGGGCAGGTTTTGTAGTGGTACAACACCAGGCTTTGGCAGTCCTGGTCAACAAGCGCTTGAGCAGCTTGGGTGCGAACAACGCCTTGTGGTCGGGTCAGCTTGTCTTTGAGCAGCATCACCGGGCCAAGGATGATGCGCAGGGTCCTGAAGAAATAACGAACAAGTATTTTCATAGGGGGTGATGAACGGTTTAACCGCGCATCAAAGCCTCAATGTCATCGGCCTTGACGGGCACGCCACGCGTCATCAGCTCACAGCCTTTGTCGGTTACCAGCGCGTCGTCTTCGATACGAATGCCGATGTTCCAGAACGCTTTGGGCACACCTTTCGCGGGGCGCACATAAATGCCAGGCTCTATGGTCAGCACCATGCCTGCGCGCAGGATGCGAGGCGGTTTTTTCATGACCATTTCGCCGAGGGGGTCGCGCTCCAGGCGCGCCTTGCTGCCGGGCTCGGTGTAGTCGCCGCAGTCGTGCACGTCCATGCCCATCCAGTGGCCGGTGCGGTGCATGTAAAACTGGCGGTAGGCGCCGCTTGCCAGCACGTCGTCAACACTGCCGTGTTTCTTTGCATCAAGCAAGCCCACATCCAGCATGCCTTGCGCCAGCACTCTGGTGGCGGCGTCGTGCGGGTCGGTAAAGCGCTTGCCGGGCTTGGTCACTTGGATGGCAGCTTCTTGCGCCGATAAAACGATGTCATACAGCGTGCGCTGGGCGGGGGTGAATTTGCCATTTGCCGGGAATGTGCGGGTGATGTCGCTGGCGTAGCCATCCAGCTCGCAGCCTGCGTCTATCAGGCACAAGTCGCCGGACTTGAGTTCAGCATCCGCTGCGCGGTAATGCAATATGCAGGCGTTGGCGCCCGCCGCCACGATGCTTGTGTAGGCCGGGTACTGTGAGCCGTTGCGACGGAATTCATGCAGCAACTCGGCTTCGAGATGGTATTCACGCAGACCCCCTTTGACGGGTTGGTGCAGCATGGCTGCACTTGTCTGCATGGCCCGGACGTGCGCACCCGCTGAAATCGCCCCGGCCCGGCGCAAGATGGCGATTTCATGCGCGTCCTTGATCAAGCGCATCTCGTCCAGTACCTTGCACAGGTCGTGCTGGCTTGTCGGGCATTCAGCGCCGTAGCGAATGCGCGAACGCACTTTTGTCAACCAGCCATCGACCTGTGTCTCCAGCCCCTTGTGAGTCGCAAACGGGAACCACACCGCCGCCTGGTTGGTCAGCAGCGCTGGCATTTTTGCGTCCAGTTCATCCACGCTGAAGGCTTCGTCAATACCCAGAGCCTGAACCGCTGCTTTAGGCCCGAGGCGGATCCCGTCCCAAATCTCGCGTTCCATGTCTTTGGGGCGACAAAACAGGGTGGTTTTGCCGGTTGAATCAATCATCAGCCAGCCGCCGGGCTCGGTAAAACCCGTCAGGTAATAAAAGTAGCTGTCGTGCCGATACGGGTAGTCACTGTCGCGGTTGCGGGGTGCTTCAGGCGCGGTGGGCAGCAAGGCCACTCCACCGCCAGCGGCTTTGAGGGCTTTGGCCACAAGGGCTCGGCGTTTTTGGTAAACAGTCATGGTCATAAAGTGTTTCAGGTTCGGTTTAATTCTGCCAAGCGTTCAGGCGTGCCCACATCCGTCCAGTCGCCCAGGTAAAGCTCGGCGCTGACCTGGCCATTGTCCATTGCAGCGCGAAGCAGGGGCGCCAGCGGGGCTTTGATGCCTTGCGAGTTACCAAACGGCAGGGCATCAAAAAACGCTTTGCGATACAGCGCAATGGTACTGAAGGTGTAGCGGGTTTGCGGGCTGTCGGCAGGCAGACTCAAAGCCAGCCCATCAGCACTCAAGCCAAAGTCACCCTTCAGGTTGTGCGCCGGGTTGGGCACCAGCCATAGGTGCGCCAGCTTGCCACTGGCTGTAAAGCGGTCAACCGCACTTTGGGCAAACACGAAGCCGGGCGTGAACACATCACCCGCCAGCACCCAGAACACATCCCCCAGCAGAGGCAATGCCCGCGCCACACCACCAGCCGTCTCCAGCGCACCACCGAAGTCAATGCCCTCATGCGAGTATGAAATTGATAGCTTCTTGCGCGTGTATTGATTGGGCTGAAGGCCGATTTGATGCTCAAAATGAGGCTCAAACTGACCTCCTAGCCAGTCGGTGTTGATCACCAGCCGGGTAAAGCCGCCTTCGGCCAGCGCCTGCACGTGCCAGTCGATCAGCGCCCGGCCGCGTACCTTGAGTAGCGGCTTGGGCGTGCTGTCCGTCAGCGGGCGCATGCGCTGGCCGCGTCCGGCGGCCAGTATCAGGGCAGAAATGGTCATATGCGTCTGATTATGGCCTGTTTTAGGTATCAAATACACCTTCAGCCCAATCAATACGGGCCCAAGCAGCTATGAATTAAGTAGCTACTTGATGCGCCGCAAAAAATCCAGATACACCCGCGCAGAGAGGGCTTAAATGCAAGTTATCATCGCTTCGTTTCACCGTCAAATAGGGGTTTTGATATGGCACTCATGGATTTCATCAAGAAACAGTTCATAGACATCATCCAGTGGACGGAGTCTGACACTGGCACGCTGGCTTGGCGTTTTCCGGTGGCAGACATGGAGATTCAATACGGTGCGTCTTTGACAGTCCGTGAATCCCAAATGGCGGTTTTCGTCAACGAAGGCAAAGTGGCCGACGTGTTTGGTCCGGGCATATACAAGCTGACGACGCAGACCATTCCGGTGCTGACGTACCTGAAAAACTGGGACAAGCTGTTTGAGTCGCCGTTTAAAAGCGACGTCTATTTTTTCAGCACCCGCCAGCAGGTTGACCAAAAGTGGGGCACGCCTCAACCTATCACCATTCGCGACAAAGACTTTGGCGCGGTGCGTTTGCGAGCCTTTGGCAATTTCAGTTTCCGGGTGGCGGATCCCAAGCTGTTTCACACTGAAATTTCGGGGACGCAAGACATCTACACCGCTGCTGATCTGGACGGCCAGTTGCGTGGATTGGTGCTGCAAAACATTTCTAACGCGATTGCGGCCAGCAACATTGCATTTTTGGATTTGGCGGCCAACCAGTTGATGTTTGCCCAGGCACTGACGACGCAACTCGCGCCCGAGTTCACAAAAATCGGTCTCAAACTTGACGCTATGACGGTACAAAACGTCTCGTTGCCTGAAGAGCTGCAAAAAATACTCGACCAAAAAATTGGCATGGGCATGGTCGGCAATGATATGAGCAAGTTCATGCAGTACCAAACAGCGCAGTCCATCCCCAAATTTGCCGAAGGCGGTGGCGGTGGCGGTGGCAGCGGCATTGTCGGTGATGCGATGGGTTTGGGTGCGGGCGTGGCGCTGGGTCAGGTACTGGCTCAAAACCTGCAGGCGGGGTTGCAAAGCCAACCAGCCGCTGCACCAGTTGCCGTCAAGGCGGACGATGTGATGGCCACGCTCGAAAAGCTGGGTGAGTTGAAAGTCAAAGGAATTTTGACTCAGGAAGAGTTTGACGCGAAAAAGGCCGAGCTGCTCAAGAAGCTGGTTTAACTTGCGTCTGCCGCCCCATTTTTGACTTGTTTTGGACTCCAGTAGCCCCCAGCGCGCTTACCGTGCCGCTTGCCCAGGCTGCGGTGCGCCGGTAGAGTTTCGTAGCGCGCAGTCAACTCACGCCGTCTGCGGCTATTGCCAAAGCAGTGTGGTGCGTACCGGCGATGTGCTGGCGCGTATCGGCAAAATGGCCGAGCTGTTTGACGACTTCAGCCCACTGCAACTGCAAACGTCTGGTGTTTACCAAACCCGAAAGTTCACGCTGATCGGTCGGCTGCAATTCGAATACGCGGAAGGCACTTGGACTGAGTGGATTGCACTGTTCGAGGGTGCCGATCAGAGCCTGGGCTGTTTAAGCGAAGACAATGGCGCGTTTGTTTTCACGGTGCCGTTTGCGCTGGCACGCAGCGTGCCAGCGGCAGACAAGTTGCGGGTGGGTGCCACCACAGCCATTGATGGCAAATCTTTCAGCGTTGCATCGATTCAAAGCGTAGCGCTGTTGTCCGCACAAGGTGAGCTGCCGCGCCAGCCATTACCTGGCCAGTCATTTGCCATGGTTGAGTTGCGCAGCGCAGATGGCGAAGTGATCAGTATTGACTACAGTGCCGTGCCAACACTGTCACGAGGCCGCGCTGTGTTGTTGGATGAGCTCAAACTCACCGGTCTGCGTGACCCTTCAGGCAAAGAAGAAAAAGGCCAACAATTTGGCTGCCCTAATTGCGGCGCACAAATCGTTGTGATGCTGGCAAGCAGCAAAAGCATCACCTGCCCATCCTGCAATAGCATCATTGATTTGTCCAAAGGCACTGGCGCTGCACTTTTGCATGCGATTCAAGACGAACCTCTTGAGCTGTTGATACCGCTGGGCGCAACGGGGCAGTTGCAAGGCGTGCGATGGCAAGTGGTGGGTTTTCAGCACCGCATGGGCAGCGAACCGGGTGACGACGAGCAATTTGGCTGGAGCGAATACCTACTTTTCAACCAAAAGCGCGGCTTTACTTTTTTGGTCGATGCTGAAGATGGCTGGAGTCTGGTCAAGCCCACCACCGGTGCACCCATCTACAAGGTGGGCAATCAAAGCGCGCAGTATATGAATGTCACATACAGGTTGCAAAGCAGCTACAGCGCAGAAACCAACTATGTGGTGGGTGAGTTTTACTGGCAAGTGGTGCGTGGCCAAAGGACAGCAAACATCGACTTTGCCAATGGCAACGCGGTGCTGTCGCGCGAGCAAACGGCTGGCGAAGTTACCTGGTCAAGCGGCAGCAAACTAAACGGCACACTGGTCGCTGCGGCCTTCAATCTCGAAGGCAACAAGGCACTGTTCAAGCGCACCGATGCACACCCATTAAGCAGCGCATCTGGTATGAACCTCCTCACCATCATCATCCTGGTGATTGTCATCGTCATACTTCTGGCCGTGCTAGGCCGCTGCTCAAAATGCGATCCGAAGGTTGAAAACTGCTCATCGTCCAGCAGTGCGCGCACGTCTGGCGGTTCGTTTGGTGGATGGTCGGGCGGCGGCGGGCACAAGTAATGATTTTATTTTTAGCAAAGCAAACCTGTTTTTTTGGAGACCACCATGGGAATTGAATGGCTTAAACCTGCTGCAGTTTTCGGCTCGCTTTTGTTTGCGCTGATGGGCGTGATCATTTTCTGGCTGTGTTTCATCATCATTGACAAACTGACCCCCTACGATCTGTGGCAAGAGCTGGTTGAAAAGCAAAATCTGGCGCTCGGTGTGGTGGTAGCCGCGATGTGTTTGGGGATCAGCATCATCGTCGCGGCCGCCATCCACGGGTAGCACATGGCTACGACACCCAGCCCGCGTCCGCTTGAAGTCGCGCTGCTTGCCAGCGTGTTCGTCATTGCGTCGTGTGGGCTGGTGTACGAGCTGGCAGCAGCGGCTTTAGCCTCGTACTTGCTGGGAGACTCAGTGTTGCAGTTCTCCACCGTCATTGGTAGCTACTTGTTCGCCATGGGTATTGGTAGCTATCTGTCGCGGTTTTTTGAGCGGCAATTGCCAGCCCATTTCTTGCGCATAGAACTGCTTGTAGCCCTTATCGGTGGTGCGTTACCCGCTTTGCTTTTTATAGCAAATGCTTATGTGCCCGGTGCTTTCCGGTTTCTGCTTTACGCGCTGGTGCTGTTGGTGGGTATGCTGGTCGGGTTGGAAATTCCGCTGGTGATGCGTATTTTGCGACGTAACGTTGAGCTCAAAGAGCTGGTCTCGCAGGTGCTGACGTTTGATTATTTGGGTGCACTGGCCGTGTCGCTGGCTTTTCCGCTGGTACTGGTGCCGCAGTTGGGGCTGATTCGTACCGGTTTGTTGTTTGGCCTGATGAATGCTGCCGTGGCAGTGTGGGCGCTGTGGCTTTTCAGACATGAGCTGCGGTATTTCAAATCGCATGCGGTAGCTTGCGGGCTGACGCTGGCCTCGCTTGCTGCTGGCTTTGTCGGTACAGACCACATCACCACACTGGCTGAAGACCGTTTTTACCAAGACCACCCGATTTTTACTGCAACCACACCGTACCAGCGCATTGTGGTCACGGAAGGGCGAAGAGGCCACAAGCTGTTTTTGAATGGTAATTTGCAGTTTGCCGAACACGATGAATACCGCTACCACGAAGCATTGGTGCACCCAGTGATGGCAACACATGGCGCTCCCAAAAAGATAGCAGTGCTGGGCGGTGGTGACGGGCTGGCGATTCGTGAGATTTTGAAATACCCGAGTGTTGAAAGCATCACCCTGGTGGAGCTGGACCCGGCCATGACGAGAGAATTTTCAACACAGCCTGCTCTCAGAAGGCTTAACAGTGACGCACTGCTGTCGCCCAAAGTTCGCATCGTCAACCGGGATGCTTTCAAGTGGCTGGAAGAGCAAACCGACGTGTTTGATATCGTCGTTGTTGACTTTCCCGACCCGACCAACTTCTCCATCGGCAAGTTGTATACCAATTCGTTTTACGCCCTGCTCGACAGGCGTCTGGCCGCCAGCGGCTACGCCGTCATTCAGACCACCTCGCCGCTTGTGGCGCGCAAAAGTTTTTGGACTGTTGTCAGCACGATCGAGTCTGTTGGCGTGAAGACAGCGCCATACCACGCTAATGTGCCCAGCTTTGGTGAGTGGGGCTTTGTGGTGGCCAGCCGCAGGCCGTTTAACGCCGTCGTTCAGACTGCAAATCTACCGGCCGGGTTAAGGTTTTTAAACCCCAAAACGCTGCCGTTGATGTTTGACTTTCCATCTGACATGTCACGCATTCCCGCGCCCGTGAATCGGTTGTCAAACCAAGAGTTAGTCCATAGCTACCAGCACGAGTGGGGCAAGGTGGCAGAGTGAAGAGACGCGATTTTTTGCTTGCCTCCAGCCTGCCATGGGCGCTAGCCGGTTGTGAAAAGCCGCATCTTGTTCAGGGTGGGTTTGTCGGTTCGGCCTTTGAACGCGGCCACTTGCTGCGTGTGCCGCAGCTGCAGCGCCCACCTTCAAAATCAATCCGCACCCGCGTGCTGATTGCAGGCGGCGGTGTGGCGGGTCTGGCGGCAGCCAGGGCCTTGCGTTTGCGGGGCATGAACGACTTTGCGTTGTTGGAGCTTGAAGACAGCGCCGGTGGCAACAGCCGCGCTGGTGTGGTCAACGGCATCGACTGCCCGCTGGGTGCGCACTATCTCCCGGCACCCATGGCAACAGAGGACAGCCATGTCAGGGACTTGCTGGAAGAGCTCGGCCTGCTCCAGCGCATCGCGGGTCGCTGGCAGTATGACGAACGCGCCCTGTGCCACAGCCCTCAAGAGCGACTTTTCATCAATGGGCAATGGCAAGACGGTCTTCTGCCGCTGCATGAGGTGGATACCCAAACGCTGGCTGACTATCAAACGTTTGCCCGGCTCGTGAGCGCCGCATCGACCGCTGCTGCGTTTAAAGTTCCGGTGGTCAATGTGCCTGTAGCCCAATATCAACGCGCACTAGACGCCATGACTTTTGAGTCCTGGCTTGACCAGCAGCAACTCACCAGCGCACCGCTGCGATGGTATCTGGACTACTGCTGTAGAGACGACTACGGCGCTGGCCTAAAGGTTGTTTCTGCCTGGGCAGGCATTCATTACTTTGCAAGCCGGCACGGGTTTTCAAGCCCGGGCAGTGATGAGCCCCATGAGGGTGAAGCTGGCGTGCTGACTTGGCCACAAGGCAATGGCTGGCTGACGCAAAAGTTGGCTGCACCTTTAGGCGAACGCTTGCGCACGGGCCAGGTCGTGACGCGTATTACAACAGGCAAACATCGAATTGAGGTTGATGCTCTGGACGTTGCCAGCGGCCAACTGGTGCGCTGGCAGGCTGATCGCTGCATCGTCGCACTACCGCTGTTTGTGGCAGCAAGTGTTGTTGATAATCCGCCGCCCGCATTAGTTCAAGCCGCTCGAAGCGCACGCTATGCGCCTTGGCTGGTGGCCAATGTCCACATCAACGCTGCGCTGCACGACAGGCCCGGAGCTGCGCCCAGTTGGGACAATGTTTTTTACAGCGCCGACCGCACGGAGCCGACTGAAGGTTTGGGGTACGTTGATGCCCGCCACCAAGGCCTGGAGCGCGTGCCGGGCGCAACGGTGCTGACGCATTACCGGGCGTTTGGCGTTCAACCCGGCAGGCGCAAACACCTGTACGAGCAGCCCTGGTCATATTGGCGTGACACGGTGCTCAATGAAATGTCATTGGCTCATCCCGACCTGCCCGCCAAAACCACGCGCATCGACATCATGCGTTACGGCCACGCCATGAGTGTGCCTGTGCCAGGTGTGCGCAGCAGTGCGGCGCTTAACGCTTTGCAACAACCAATCACGACACATCCCAGATTGCGTTTTGCACACAGTGACTTGTCAGGTTATTCGGTTTTTGAAGAGGCATTTACCCACGGCCATATGCAGGCAATCTCGGTTTAAGCTTCTCCTCTTGCCATTCGTTTTTGTACAGCTCTTTCAGGCGCAAAGCGTTCAATCAGCAGACGCATCAGCACGTCGGCTTTGGCTGAATGGTCGCCACCAAAATTGCAAACATACACGTCAAGCGTTACAGCCTTTACTTCAGGCCAGGTATGCAGGCAAAGGTGCGACTCGGCCAGTAAAACCGTTGCCGTGATGCCGCCTGGTCCACGGGCCGTAGATGGAAAGGTATGAAAGAGCTGGTTGACGACCTGTAGGCCACTACCACGCACTGCGCCCAAGCACCATGCGCCTAACAGTTCTCTGTCAAGCAACCAGGCCGGGTCGCAGCGGCAGTTGTATAAATCGGCAGTCAGGTGTTGGCCTTGCATGGCATGACTTTAGATGATCTTGACAATTCTAGATGGCCGCAACAGAGCCAAACTGTAAAATAATGAGTCATCTCAACTTCTGACTTTCCCCCTTCTGACTGGACTTCACACAATGGCTGACACTAACCCCGTACTCATGGCCAATTCGATTCGCGCCCTCGCCATGGACGCCGTGCAAGCCGCCAATTCTGGTCATCCTGGCGCGCCCATGGGCATGGCCGACATGGCGGTGGCGGTGTGGGGCAATCACTTAAAGCACAGCCCGCACAATCCGCACTGGTTTGACCGCGACCGCTTTGTTTTGAGCAACGGCCACGGCTCGATGCTGATTTACGCGCTGCTGCACCTGACAGGTTATGCCCTGCCCATGAAAGAGCTGAAAAACTTTCGCCAGTTGCACAGCAAAACCCCCGGCCACCCTGAAGTGGACGTGACGCCCGGTGTGGAGACCACCACCGGCCCGCTGGGCCAGGGTTTGACCAATGCTGTTGGCATGGCACTGGCTGAAAAGCTGCTGGCAAAAGAATTCAACCGTGAAGGCCATACCGTGGTGGACCACCACACCTATGTCTTCATGGGTGACGGCTGCCTGATGGAAGGCATCAGCCACGAAGCCGCCGCTTTGGCGGGCGCATGGCGCCTGGGCAAGCTGGTGGCGCTGTACGACGACAACGGCATCAGCATTGACGGCCAGGTTGCGCCCTGGTTTATTGACAACACACCGCTGCGCTTTGCTGCTTACGGCTGGAACGTGATTGGCCCGATTGACGGCCATGACGCAGCAGCTGTGTCAACGGCGATTGCCACCGCCAAATCTAATGCAGAGAACAAGCCCACATTGATCGTCTGCAAAACCCACATCGGCAAGGGCAGCCCGAACCGCGCCAACACCGCCAAAGCGCATGGCGAGCCGCTGGGCCCTGAAGAAATCAAGCTGACGCGCGAAGCTATCGGCTGGCCACACGCCCCGTTTGAAATCCCGGACGAAGCCCGCCAAGCCTGGGACGCCAAGGCCAAAGGCCTGGTGGCCGAGGCCGCCTGGGATGCCAAATTTGCAGCGTACAAAGTGGCGTACCCAGACTTGGCGCAAGAACTGACCCGCCGCATGAAGGGCGACTTGCCCAAGCAGTTTGACCAGCTTGCGGTGGATACCATTTTGGCTGCGCACACCAAGGCTGAAACCGTCGCGTCGCGCAAGGCATCACAAATCGCGCTGGAGTCTTTCACCGCAGGCCTGCCCGACATGCTGGGCGGCTCGGCTGACTTGACAGGCTCCAACCTGACCAACACCAAGTCCACCCCCAACCTGCGCTTTGACATGAACGGCGAAGTGGTGTTAACAGCCAATGCGGAAGGCGTCAGCGCTGGTGGCCGCCACATTAACTACGGGGTGCGCGAGTTCGGCATGGCCGCCATCATGAACGGCGTGGCACTGCATGGCGGCTACATCCCTTATGGCGGTACATTCCTGACCTTCAGCGACTACAGCCGCAACGCCATCCGCATGGCCGCTCTGATGAAGCTGCGCGTGATTCACGTTTTCACCCACGACAGCATTGGCCTGGGCGAAGACGGCCCCACTCACCAGTCGATTGAACACGCCGCCAGCCTGCGACTGATCCCTAACCTGGACGTCTGGCGGCCAGGCGACACGGCTGAAACCGCTGTGGCGTGGGCCGTGGCCTTGAAAAACAAAACCAAGCCGACCGCGCTGTTGCTCAGCCGCCAGAATTTGCCTTACGCACCCAAAGGCGATCTGGCTGAGATCAGCAAGGGCGCGTATGTGCTGTCGGAGCCGAGCGAAGTCGGCCTGAACAAAAAGCCACAGGCGGTCATCATTGCCACCGGGTCTGAAGTGCAACTGGCACTCAAAGCACAAGAGCTGCTGGCGACTTTCAAAATCGCCGTGCGCGTCGTGTCCATGCCCAGCAACACCACCTTCGACAAACAAAAGCCAGCTTACAAAACCGAAGTTCTGCCAGAAGGCATTCCGCGCATCGCGGTAGAGATGGGTGTGACCGACGGCTGGTGGAAGTACGGCTGCGCAGCAGTGGTCGGCATCGACACTTACGGCGAGTCAGCGCCTGCACCTGTGTTGTTCAAGCATTTTGGGTTTACACCTGAGAATGTGGCGGATACGGTGCGTAAAGTGCTCAAAAAGTAATCACGCCGCAAGCAAGTCAATCCTTATTTTTAACCTCAACAGAAAAGACATCATGGCAATCAAAGTAGGCATCAATGGTTTTGGTCGTATCGGTCGCAACGTGCTCCGCTCGGCGGTTCAAAACTTTTCAGACATTGAGATCGTTGGCATCAACGACCTGCTGGAGCCTGATTACCTGGCCTACATGCTGCAATACGACTCGGTCCATGGCCGCTTCAAGGGCGAGGTGTCTGTGGAAGGCAATACGCTGATCGTCAATGGCAAAAAAATTCGCCTCACCCAAGAGCGTGACCCGGCAGCCCTGAAGTGGAACGATGTCGGCGCTGATGTGGTGCTGGAATGCACGGGCCTCTTTCTGGACAAAGCCGGTGCAGACAAACACATTGCCGCTGGCGCCAAAAAAGTCATCATTTCGGCCCCGTCCAAAGACGACACGCCGATGTTTGTGTTTGGCGTGAACGACAAAACCTATGCTGGTCAGGCTATCATTTCCAACGCGTCCTGCACCACCAACTGCCTGGCCCCAGTGGCCAAGGTGCTGAACGACAAATGGGGCATCAAGCGCGGCCTGATGACGACGGTACATGCTGCCACTGCGACCCAGAAAACCGTGGACGGCCCGAGCAACAAGGACTGGCGCGGCGGGCGCGGCATTCTGGAGAACATCATCCCGTCATCCACAGGCGCCGCAAAGGCGGTGGGCGTTGTGATTCCTGAGTTGAATAAAAAGCTGACCGGTATGTCATTCCGCGTACCCACATCAGACGTGTCAGTCGTTGACCTGACCTGCGAGCTGAACAGCGCCGCCACCATGGCAGAGATTTGCGCCGAGATGAAAGCCCAGAGCCAGGGCGCGCTCAAAGGCATCCTGGGTTACACCGAAGACAAAGTGGTGGCTACCGACTTCCGCGGCGACACCCGCACCTCGATTTTTGATGCTGATGCGTCGATTGCACTCGACAGCACCTTCGTGAAAATCGTCGCTTGGTACGACAACGAATGGGGTTACTCCAACAAGTGCCTGGAGATGGTTCGCGTCGTTGCGAAGTAATTGGCACGATTCTGAGTTGACGGTGTGAACCCGCTCCGGCTTCACCCCGTTAGCGCTGGTATATGCCAAGTCCAGGCCAGCGATGGCCTGCACGTTGGCAACCTCAAATTGATTGGCGGCTTGTGGAAATTCAAAGCAATTGGTTATGACGATTCCGGGCAGGTCATCCCGGGTGGTGGGCCTTTTACGGATAGGCACAACACCGTTTTTACAGTGCTAGATGAAGCGGAAATAAACCGCGTGTTCGGTTAAACGCTATTTTTGAGCTGTTTTGGGTGTCAAATCGGTATTAATGCCAATAAATACGGGCGCGAGCAGCTACTAATTAGATAGCATTTAAGGGGTGCCTGTCTCGCAGCTTGAAGCGGGCTAACCACCAACGACTGACCAGCCCGCTTGCTGGTTGCCCTTGTCGTTCTCGTATTCCCAAGCGGTACCGCAGCGGTCGCAGCGGTAACTGGTGATGGTGATCAAGCGGCCGTGGCTGGGTACCTGGCGGTTGCCGCCTTGCAGCAGCTCGGCGTGGCCAGGCGCGCGCCGCCAGTTGCGTTGAATGCCTGTGCAGGGCTCGCACAGGTGCATTTTTTTGAGTTCAGTTTTTCTGTTGAGGTCTTCGGTCATGTGGGCTATTGTCGCCCCTGACCAAAGCCCAACAGTCTTAGCGCTTTTGCAGCAGGCCGCCCAGCATGCCCATCAGGTCGCCCGCATTGCCCAGGCCGCCTGTGGGTGCAGCGCCGTTGGGGGTCAGCTTGTCAATCAGGCCCGGCAGGATGTTTGACAACTGGCCTGCGGCATCGCCCTGGCTCATACCCAGTTTTTCAGCCGGTCCCGCCATGGTGTCTGCGCCCAGCACGTTGGTCAACTGGTCACCTGATACAGGCTGGTTTTGCCCGTTGCTGATCCACGAGCCCACCACATCGCCCAAGCCTGCCTGCTGGAATTTGGCGACCAGACCGCCAAGCCCGCCTTGACTACCGTCGTTGCTGAGCATGCCAGTGACGGCCTGCATGAGTTGTGGGTTGCTGGTGACCATGTTGATCAGCCCGCCAATACCGCCCAAGCCTCCCATGCCGCCGCCGCTGCCCGCCTGGGCTTGTTGCCCGCCAGTGACTGCGCCCAAAACTGAATCCAGTAAACCCATGATCAACTCCTGTTTTAAATGTTTACAAACCGAACTATCAAGGATTTTGCGGCTTGCGCTGCTGCAATGCAAGCCAGCCCAATAAAACCCCGGTCATGCCCAGCGGTACTAACGAACCGAGGTTCAGCAGCGTCCAACCCTGTGTGGTGACCAGCACGCCTGAGGTCAGTGACGAGATGGCCAACACCGCAAAAACGCAAAAATTAAGCGCGCCCTGAGCCTTGTCTTTTTCCTCTGGCCGGTAGGCTGTTGTAGCCAGTGTGGTGGCTGATGTGAACAAGAAATTCCAGCCCAGACCCAGCAAGAACAGCGCGATCAAAAACTGCTGAAACTCGACGCCCGACAGCGCAATCAGCACGCAGATGATGTTTAACGCCAGCCCAACGGCCATGATGGGCAGCGTGCCAAAGCGCTTGATCAAATGCCCGGTAAAAAAGCCGGGTGCGAACATGCCGATCACATGCCATTCCAGCACCCAGGCGACGTCTGAAAACGGCAGGCCGCAGACCTGCATGGCAATCGGTGTGGCGGCCATCAACAGGTTCATCACGCCGTAGCCCAGTGCGCCTGCGGCAGCAGCCACAATAAACACGGGCTGGCGCATGATTTCGCCCAAGGGCCTGCCCCCATTCAACGCGGTTTTAGCGGGCGCTGGTGGGAACGTGACATACGCCAACAATGCCATGGCCAGCAGCGCTACGACCGCCAGCGCCAGATAAGCCCCGGCAAATGGCGCGTCCGTCAAACTGCGTGTTTGGGATGCCAAATTGGGCCCCAGCACTGCGCCCAGCAGGCCGCCCGCCATGACCAGTGAAATGGCTTTTTCCTTAAATGCAGGCGCTGCCAATTCTGCTGCGGCAAAGCGGTACAACTGCGCATTGGCGTTGTAATAACCCGCCACTATGGTTGCCGCCACCAGCAGCCAAAAGTTTTTGTCGTAAACCGCATAGCAGCACAGCAGCGCCGACAGCACCGCCACACCCAGACCAAGCTGAAACGACACCTTGCGCCCAAAGCGGCTTTGCGTCTGGCTGACCAGCACTGTCGACATCGCCCCGCCCACCACATAGGCCATCAGTGGCAGCGTCGCCATCCAGCCAAAAGGCGCGAGGCTCAAACCGACCAGGCCATTGATGGCGATGAACACCACGTTGTTGGTCATGAACAGGCCCTGGCAGATCGTCAGGAGCCAGAGATTGCGGTTCATGTGTTTCCCCTCAGCATCAGGCAAGACAGCACAGCCAAAGGAGCTGTTTCAGAACGCAGCACACGTGGGCCAAGCGTGACAGGTAAAAAATCTTTGGCCATTGCCAACACTTCTTCAGCGCTGCTCAAGCCGCCTTCTGGCCCGCTCAAAAATGTCATGGTTTGGTTGACACCCGCAGCTTTGGCCAGCGGTTGCGTGTCTGCTTGCAGCGACAGCAGCAGTCGCGCAGGACCTGTCCTGTTTTGCGATTTCAGCCAGTCGCTCAAGCTGGCAGGGGCGTGGATCAGCGGCACCCGGTTGCGGCCACACTGCTCACACGCCGCCACGGCAATGGCTTGCCAGTGCAGGCGTTTTTTATCTGCGCGCTCACCGCTCAGGCGTAGCACGCTGCGCTCGGTCATCAGGGGCTGTATGCTGGCTACGCCCAGCTCGGTGGCTTTTTCTACCAGCCAGTCCATGCGTTCGTTGGCTGGCATGCCAACGGCCAAGTGGATGGCATGTCTGGCCTCACGCTGGGTGGCCACAAAATCGCCGACAGTCACCTGCACATCACTGCGGCCCATGCTTTGAACCGTGACGATAAATTCGCCTTCCACATCACCTTGCCCATTGAACAGCGTCAACGTGTTGCCTGGCTGAAACCGCAACACCTGCACATGGCGTGCTGCCACGGGTGGCAGGCCGATGGTGATGCCACTGACGAGAGCTTGGTCGGTGTAGATGCGGGCGGTCATAAGCTGAGGATGAAAATCAATGCTACTGAAATAGTAGCTGCTTGCGCACGTATCGATTGGTTAAGAGGCCATTTTTATGCTTGAAAACGGATCGAAAAGGCTAAAAACAGCCTCATGAAGCTAACTTGGACTTTACCCCAGCCTGGTCCACGTAAAAGTTAACCGGCAGCCCCGGCACATCCACCCGCATTGAAAACACACAACCTGAGTCAGGGTAAGCCTGCAACTCGGCCGCGCTGCGGTTGTAGCGTGCGGTGGTGACATACAGCGTTTTCAGATCGTCGCCGCCAAAGCACGGCATGGTCGGGCACTGGGCGGGCACAGCAATGCTGGCCAGCTCGACCCCGGCGGGCGACAGTTTGCAAATGCGCGCGCCTTCAAACATGGCCACGTAATAGTTGCCCTCAACATCCACCGCCGCACCGTCTGGCCGCCCGCCATAGCCCGACTGGCCGAATTGCCAGCCTGCGGGTTTGGCGGGCCACTGTTTAAAAAACCGTTCGCGGGTCATGGCGTTGGTTTGCCCATCCCAGTCCCAGGCGCGGACCGTGTGGGTTGGCGTGTCTGCCCAGTACAGGGTTTTGGCGTCGGGTGACCAGGCCAGGCCGTTGGCAATCGTGGCGTGGCTGACCTTGACTTCAAGCGCGCCGTTGTTGAGGCAAAACAGCTGCGCTCTGGCCGAGGTACGCGGCTCATACATCGTGCCCGCCCAAAAGCGGCCCCTTGGGTCAGCCTTGCCATCGTTAAAGCGCGTGGTGGCGGTGTCATGTGTTGCATGAACCAGCTTTTCAAGCGTGCCGCCCCAGTCTCGCGCCCGGTAAATGCCGTCACGAAGCGCCACTGCCAGGCCACCCGATTGCGCTGGGGCGATGCAGCCCGGCTCCGACGGCATGGCCCAGCTTTCAATGCTGCCCATGAAGATGTTGCAGCGGTGAATCTGCTTGCCCGGTATGTCCACCCAGTACAGCATTTGCTCTATCGGGTGCCAGAACGGGGACTCGCCAAGCTCGTAAGTTTGAAGGGTGAGGGGGGTCATGCGCACTTTCTGAACAGTCATGTCAATGCCACTCACTGTAGCCATTAAAAAAGCCCGCTGACCTTGCAGTCAGCGGGCTTTGTTTTAACTGAATCAGGTCAGCGGTTGTAAGCTGTCTCGCCGTGTGACGTGATGTCAAGGCCTTCGCGCTCGTCTTCTTCCGTCACGCGCAGACCAATGGTCAGGTCAACGATCTTGAAGGCGATGAATGCCACCACGCCCGACCAGGCAATCGTGATCAGCACGCCCTTGAGCTGTATCCAGACCTGGCTCACGATAGAGTAGTCAGCCGCAGTCACCATGGTCACCGTTACCCAGTCAGCCACCAGGCTTGGGCCACCCAGAGCGGGCGAGTTGAAAACACCCGTGAGCAACGCACCCAAAATGCCGCCGATACCGTGGATGCCAAACACGTCCAGAGAGTCGTCCGCACCCAGCATCTTCTTCAGACCGTTCACGCCCCACAGGCAGGCAAAACCAGCGATAAAGCCAATCACCAAACCACCGCCAATGCCGACGTTTCCGGCCGCTGGGGTGATGGCTACCAGGCCAGCTACTGCACCTGATGCCGCACCCAGCATGGACGCCTTGCCACGCATCAGAGCCTCACCAGCGCACCATGCCAGCATAGCGGCAGCCGTTGCACCCAGGGTGTTGATGAAAGCCAGCGCTGCAAAACCATTGGCCTCAAGCGCCGAGCCTGCATTGAAACCAAACCAGCCGACCCACAGCAGGGCAGCACCGACCATGGTCAGGGTCAGACTGTGCGGGGCCATGGCTTCTTTGCCGTAGCCAATGCGCTTGCCCACCATGTAGGCACCTACCAGACCCGCCACAGCTGCATTGATATGGACAACCGTACCGCCCGCAAAGTCCAGCGCGCCATGCTGCCAGATCAAGCCTGCCTTGGCGGTCATTTCTTTAGCGACTTCAGCGCTGGTGTAGGCGTCAGGACCCATCCAGAACCAGACCATGTGTGCAATCGGCGCGTAGCTGAAGGTAAACCAGATCGCCATGAACAGCAACACAGCCGAGAACTTGATCCGTTCTGCAAATGCGCCAACAATCAGGCAGCAAGTGATACCGGCGAAAGTGGCCTGGAAAGCCGCAAACACGATTTCAGGAATGTAGACCCCTTTGCTGAACGTGGCCGCATTCGCGAAGGTGCCAGCAGCGTTGTCCCAGACACCTTTCATGAACAAGCGGTCAAAGCCACCAAAAAAGGCGTTGCCTTCGGTAAAGGCCAGGCTGTAACCGTAAATAAACCACAGGACGATGATCATTGAGAACGTGACCATCACCTGCATGAGCACGGACAGCATGTTTTTGCTGCGCACCAGGCCGCCATAGAACAAAGCAAGGCCAGGCAGAACCATCAAAATGACCAAAATGGTGGACACCATCATCCAGCTGGTGTCCCCCTTGTTGGGCACAGGTGCGGGTGCAGCGGCGGGTGCAGCAGGTGCAGCAGCAGGGGCGGCAGCAGTGACGCCCGCTGCAGCCGATGCGGCATCAGCGGGCGCGGCCACGGCTGTGGATGCAGCGACAGCAGGCGCAGCCGGTGTTTGTGCAACAACCGCTGAAGCGGCCGCCAGCAAGCTAAATCCCAGTACCAGGGAGGCAAGTAGTTTTTTCATATCTGTATTTCTCTTATAGGGGGTTTCAAAGCAACTGCAAGGCTTGCGCCTTACAGGGCTTCTTTGCCGGTTTCACCCGTGCGAATGCGCACGACTTGCTCAAGGTTATAGACAAATACCTTGCCATCACCAATTTTGCCGGTGCGCGCCGCGCCTTCAATCGCCTCAATCACGCGGTCCACCAGATCGTCGGACACAGCGGCTTCAATTTTGACTTTGGGCAAAAAGTCGACCACATATTCCGCGCCACGGTAAAGCTCGGTGTGGCCTTTTTGGCGGCCAAAGCCCTTGACTTCAGTGACGGTGATGCCTTGTACGCCAATGCCAGAGAGTGCTTCGCGCACTTCGTCGAGCTTGAACGGTTTGATAATGGCCGTGACGAGTTTCATGTTCAGATTTCCTCCAGATGAATTGTAAAAAAGCGGCTAGCCCAATGAGCTGCCGCCTTAGCGGCTTTAGAACGCTTTGGTCAGGGTCAGAATGAAGGTGTCGCGGTTGACAGACTTGGTCACGCCACCGATGGTGTAGTTGTAGCCAGCGGCATTCTTCTGGCTTGCGCCTTGTACATAACCGGCCAGCGAAAGTGCGTCGCCGAAGTCATAAGAAACGCCAAGGCTGTAATCGGTGAAGTTGGGAGCACCCGCAGTCTTGACCGCATTCTTGTACATGGTTTGACCAATGGAAGCCTTCACGGTCCAGCTAGGTGCGACTTCCTTCGCGAAGGCAAAGTTCAGGTATTGTGTACCGCGGCCATCGCTCGTGGGAGCTGCAGCGGTGCCAATGCCGAGGCCGAAATAGCCCCTGGAAAGGGTATTGAAGTATTTTGCCGAGAACGGACCGTAGCTGGTGCCGATGTAGGCTTCAGTCACATTGGCCTTGTTGGCGTTCGGGTAGTAGTACTGCAGCAGACCGATGTCAAAACCCCAGTCGCCAAACGATGTCTTGTAGCCGCCGTAGAAGTCCATTTCAAGGTTGGCGCGCTTGGTGGTGGTGTTCGCAGGATTAGGATCCACGAAACCAACCGTCGAGTTCCAGTTGCCAAGGTAAAAACCGTTGGAAAATGCATAGTCAACGCCGCCTTGTAGCGCCGGCTTGAACGAACGGGTGCTTGCTGTGTCCTGGTCCTGTCCGCGGAACTTGTAGTTCGAGGTGAGGGCAACGTTGAAAGACCATGGGGACGCAGGTGCAGATGCAGTCTGGGCGAATGCTGTGCCTGAGATGGCAGCGGCGGCTGCGAGTACTATCTGAGTTGCGATAAGTTTCATGATGTTTTCCGTTTAAGTTGGGTTGTACAAAAGCTTAAATGCCTGTGTCCGCAAAACATCTAGCATTTAGCATGCCAAAAGATGACAGTCACAAGTCACGAGTCGTCCACCTTTCGCTGCCTTGCTGCGTTAAACCAGAGCCTGTCAGAAATTTTGTGTTTGAGGCATACCATTCCCCCAAAGGAGTTACATGCCCCGCACTACAACCAAGTCCGCTGTCAGCGGCAAATCGGCACAGCCGCAAATTTCAGCCAAGCTACT
>JBILXX010000124.1:0-7904 GCA_044378095.1 Polaromonas sp. | reverse complement strand
AGTTGCATCGCCAGCGCGCTGGCGATGCAACTCAATTCCCATCAACCACTACGCAGATCGATTAACCTTGCAAACCCGGACTTCCTCAATTCAGTTGGTATGCCGGTAGGGGGCAGGTCAATCTAGTCCTACAGCTCTTTTCTACTCGTCACAGGACTCCTTGGCTTGGGCGGCTTCAAGCAGCTTGCCCATGCCAGTCGTCAATAGCAATTCTTTTGAGCCGCACCACTTGCGTGTCGTCAGTCACCTGGCTGCGGCTCTGCCCTGCGTTTTTTAGGAACAGTCATGTCAAGCGGTATTAAATATTATTCAGATCTGGTGGATGAAATGCTCGATGACCATCGCGCACTGTTAGCCGCCTATGGGGACCTGGTCAAAGCGGCTGGCGCCAAAGATGCCTCGGGTTTCAAATTCCTATTGCTCAAGTTCAAGTCCTTGCTTGTAGCGCATTTGCTCAAGGAAGCAGTCAAGCTTTACATCTACTTAAGACAAAAACTCAGAGGCGATGAAAGCGCATATTCTTTGGTCACAAGCTACAAAAGCGAAATGGATGGCATCAGTCGGGTCGCCATGGCTTTTGTTGACGAATACACCGTCAAACCCATTCATCAGATTGACTTCAACCAACTCATGGTGCAGTTGCGTGAGATTGGTTTGGTGCTCGGCGACCGGATCAGAAGAGAGGAGTCGGAGCTGTACCCTCTTTATCACGACCACTATTGACAAAGGTTCGCGTCTGCAACCGAAGCCAACATTTGGTGTTGCCAGATTCATCAGATCTGGAGGTTGGTGGTCGTTTCTACAATATCTGCTATAAATTTGGGAGCTAGATGCGGGAGTGTTTATTGACTTCTATGGCTTTTAAAAAGATTTAAATTCGCTAGGTTCTGACCAGCTTTGCGGTCAGAAAATCAATCAACACACGCAAGCGCTGCGGCATGTGGCGATTTGCCGGGTACAGAAGTGAAAAGGGCCGTGACGTGCCCCCGAATGTTTGCAGCACCTCTTTGAGCGCTCCTTGCTCGAGGTCCTTTTCAACAATGAAGCGAAACGTTTGCAGCAGCCCTGCGCCATGTCTGGCCAAAGTGACCCCGCCCAGAATATCGTCAGAGCAACATAAACCGCCTCTTGTTGGATGATCAAAATCACCTTGAGCCTGACGAAGCAGCCATGGCATGGGCTGGCCCGTGCGTGGATACAAAAACTGCACGCAGTCGTGTTTTTTCAAGTCCTCCAGGCTCTTCGGATTGCCTTTGCGGCGCAGATACTCTGGTGTGGCAACAACCACCAGTTCGGCATTTTCAAGCTTTCGTGCAATCAGGCCTGAGTCTGGTGGTATCCGGCCTCTAACGGCAAGATCGAACGCTTCAGAGGTCAGATCGACGTTACGGTTGGTCAGTTGCACATCGACCATGACATCAGGATAGCGCCGCCTGAATTCGGGCAGCAAAGGCAGGATGCGATAGTGGCCATATGACGTCGGTACGCTGATGCGAACGACCCCGGATGGCAGGCGCTGATCCCCCGTAGCTTCCCGTTCGGCCTCCATCAGCTCGCCCAGTGCCTGACGGCAACGTTCGTAATACGCCTGGCCACCATCCGTCAGGCGGACTCGGCGTGTCGTTCGCACCAGCAATTGAACGCCCAAGCGCTGTTCAAGTCGGGACACGGATCGGCTGACAGCAGCAGGGGTTAGTCCCGCAATGTTGGCTGCAGCCGTAAAGCTGCTGAGTTCGGCGGTTTTGCAAAACAGCTCAATGCTGCCGAGCTTCAGATCTTCAAATTGACGCGACATTAGTAGCTTTCAAGTAAACAATGTAGTGAATGAGTTTATGTTTATCTTGCTGCGGATTGTTAATAACATTCGCTTGTTTTCAACTCAATCAAGGATATTCATGAAACTCTTCTACTCCCCTGGCGCATGCTCATTGGCTCCCCACATCGCACTGCGCGAGGCTGGTATCTCTTTCTCGCTGGAAAAAGTGGACACATACAAACATGTCACGACGTCTGGCGCCGACTACTACGCCGTTAATCCAAAGGGTCAGGTTCCAGTGCTTCAACTCGATGACGATACGCGCTTGACGGAAGGGCCTGTGATTGCCCAATTCATTGGAGATCAAGCGACTCAACGCACCTTGATGCCCGTTTCGGGGAGCATGGCCCGCTACCGCGTGATGGAGTGGCAAAACTACATCACCTCCGAGCTGCACAAGTCGTTCACGCCTCTTTTTAACCCAGAATTTGACACCGCAGCCAAGAGCCTGCATGCCAAGTTGCTGCATAAAAAATACGTTTGGGTTGACGCTCAACTGGCGAGCACAAAGTACCTGACGGGAAATGACTTCACGGTTGCAGATGCCTATCTGTTCACTGTGACGGGCTGGGCAAAGCATGTGAGTCTGGATCTTTCGCATCTGCCGAACTTGCAGCGCTTCCTGGCGGATGTTGCGGCCCGAGCAGCGGTGCGCGAAGCCATGAAGGCCGAGGGTTTACTGGCCTGATGCGGCTTTCCTGAAACTTCAAATCACAACGATTGAAAAGCCCAATGCTTGCACCCTCCAAACTCACTGAGCTGCTGGCTATTGCCCACCCTGTCTTACTCGCGCCGATGGCCGGCATCAGCGGTGGTCGTCTGGCCGCAGCTGTCACCCAAGCCGGTGGACTCGGTTTTATTGGTGGCGGGTACTGCGAAGGTGAATGGCTGCAGGAGCAGCTCGCCTTGTGCAGCGATGCATCTGTGGGTGTCGGGTTCATCACCTGGGCACTGCGCACACGGCCTGCATTGTTGCAAGCGGCACTGCTGAAGCGACCTCGTTCAGTGTTCTTGTCTTTCGGCGCCGTTGATGGTTTGGCCACGCTGGTGCGGGAGGCAGGAGCCGTGCTCATCGTCCAGGTGCAGACGGTAAGTCAGGCGCGAGAGGCCATCGCCCAGGGCGCACAGGTGGTTGTCGCTCAGGGAGGTGAAGCCGGTGGGCACGGCGGTTGGCGCGGCACGATGGCGCTGGTTCCAGCGGTCGTCGATGCTGTGGGAGATGTGCCGGTCGTCGCCGCCGGCGGTATTGCCGACGGAAGGGGACTGGCGGCAGCGCTGATGCTAGGCGCCTCGGGCGTTTTGTGCGGTACCGCCTTCTACGCCGCCGTTGAATCGCTGGCGCACGCGGCTTCCAAACAACGGCTAATAGATGCCAGTGGCGACGACACTGTCAAAAGCCCGGTTTTCGACATCGCGCGCGGTTTTGACTGGCCCGACGGCCCTTGGCAACTGCGGACGCTGCGAAATCACTACACACAGCGGTGGGCCCATGATGTGCCTGCACTGAGGCCTGCGATGGCCAAGGAATCCATTAGATATTCGCAGGCGCGCACTTCGGGCGACTTTGATGTTGCTGCGACGATCGTTGGCGAGGCAGCTGACCTGGTGAAAACCATCCGACCCGCCGCTCAAATTATCCAGTTGATGCTCGACCAATGCAATCAACTGCTTTCACGAAATCACTAACTTTCTTACAGATATTTTGGAGTCAATGCCATGCCCTATGTACACATTCAAATCACCCGAGAGGGTGTCAGCACCGAACAAAAGGCCGAGCTGATACGCGGAGCCACGGACCTGCTGGTTCGCGTTCTTGACAAAAATCCCGCGACGACTTTCGTGGTCATTGAGGAAGTCGATACCAACAACTGGGGAGTTGCCGGTCAATCAGTAACGTTGATCCGTCAGGCGCAGGCTAAAGCTGCGACCGCGCCAGAAGCCAACCAGAGGGCCACATCATGAGCGGCGCTTTCGTCGAGGTAACTGCCGTAGTGAGCGATTATTTCGAAGGGCTGTACCGCAGCGATTCAACCATCCTGCGCAAGGTCTTTCACCCGTCAGCGCTGTTCGCCTGTGCAAGCGATGGCACGCTCCTCACGCTGCGCATGGACGAGTACTTCCCGATCATCGACAAGCGGCCATCACCTGCCAGCCGCAATGACCCCAGAACAGACCGCATCATCTCCATTGAGTTCGCAGGGCCCATCACAGCACTCGCCAGAGTCGAGTGTTCCATTCTGCCAAAGCACTTCATTGATCTGCTCACGCTCATTTGTCTTGACGGCCGGTGGCAAATCATTTCCAAGGTTTTTCACTTTGATTTGAGTGTGCGCTCATAAGTTTTTAAAGGGTTTGATGTGGCTGACACCCGCCCGAATTATCTGCAGCGGGTATCAATGCTAATCAGGCTCCGGTCAATTGAAACTGGGCGCGCATCCCTGCGTCGCGCACCGAAGCCAACGCCCGGTACTCGGGCGAGTGGTACCAGCCAGTGGCCTGCTCTTTGGTTGGAAAAACCAGGATCACTTGCATTTGAAAGCCGGTGTCACCAACAGTTGCTCGGCAGGGCCTTTTACCAAGTATTCACCGGAGTAAGCGGCCAAGGTTGCGGGCACGGCAGCGCCGTACTGTTGCATTTTTTCTTTGTCGATGGGCGTGAAATTCACGGTGATGTAGGCGGGCATGGGGGTCCTTTGATTTGGCGAGAGTTTTACGCTACGCTCCGGATTGTTATTCACTATTAATACAGGAGCTGCCTGCATCCGTATTTATTGGGCTACAGCCTCTTTTCTGTCTCAAATTAGCAATATTTCAACCCTATTCAAGCACTCTTTGGCGATATGAGCCACAAAGACGAAGCGCCAGCCGCTTGCGCCTTGACAGACCCAAGGCGGTAGCGCTCCCCGCGTAGCCAGCGCCAGACGTCAACCGCATCCACAGCCAGGCAAAAGCACAGCACGCACAGCAGCACAGCCGCATAGGCCCACTGCACGGGCGTCGCGGCAAATGTGAGTTGTGTGCCTGCAGTGTTTGAAGTTAATCGCGCGGCCAAATACACCAGCAGCGGCGCCCACGGCACCAGATGTGCCACGCCCAGCAAGCGGGTCAAGCCTCGTTGGTACAACATGATGGCCAGCAACCACGGGCCGGACGCGGCGTAGGCCATCAGGGTGTAGCGCGCCAGCGGCTCTGGCAAGATGAACACCGCCGCCAAAAAGACCGCATTCAGTGCAAACAGCCAATACTTCACCCACGGCTTCATCGACACCCAGGACGCAGCAATGGCTTTGGCAACGGGCAAATGGTCAGGCAGGCTTTCCGCTGCACTTACTTTGTTTGTAGTAGGCGTCAGTTTTGACAATGCGGTTAGTTGCAGTACACCCACTGCGCCAACAAAGGCGGCCACCAAAAGCGCTGCGGCAATGCTGACAGGCGTGGGTAAAAAAGATTCAGACGCAACCAGCATCAGTGTCACATTTACCCAGAGCAAGTCACCCACTGAAAAATAGTAGACTTCAAATGGGTTGACGCGCTGTTTCAATGAAGCCACCAGAAGGTGAGCGCCGTTAAACAACAAAGCCGCCCCCACAACGGTTATCGCCATGGCCGACGATACGCCAAGAAAGTTGCCAGTCGCCGCCGGCATGACCACGAACAGCAAGCCAAAGACCAGACACGATGCAGCATTCAAACGAAGCGCAAGCTTTAAATTTTTCATGTTTATACCTTCCATTAGTCGTAAATTTTGTTGACGAGTATGTTACGCAAGGTTTTTCTTAATGTCAACCAAGTTGACAACAATTTCTGCGCCGAATGGCGTTTCTTTGGGGCAGTTATTGCTCAACGCGCAGCAATGGACGTTTCAAGGCGTGCTGCAACTCATGAAGGCGCGTGGGTATGCAGAATTCACGATCTCGCATTTGATGTTTCTGGCCAATCTTGATTGCGGCGTGACCCATGCGGCGCTGGTTGCCAGACGCCTGGGTGTCACACGGCAGGCGGTTTACCGTACAACGCGGGAGCTGTGCGACTTGAATGTGTTGACGCTTGAAAGCGACCCCCAGCGTCGCAATCAAAAAATCATCAGCATGACACCGCGCGGGCTTGAAGTTGTGACAGCTGCACGAGCTTGCCTTGGCGCTGTCGAAGCGACCATTCAAGAACGCATTGGCGTGCGTGATTTTGATCGGCTGGCGCTGGCGCTTGGCCTTGAATGGGGACCCACTGTCGGCAGCTCGCCTGAATCTGAAGCTTGAAGCTGGGCGGATCCATCGTTTGCCTGCAATAATTCGCCATGGCTTCTCGCTTCACGCCCGACCAACCTGCCGCGCGCAAAGTTCGCAGCGTTACCCGACCGGCCCTCACACGTGAGTTGATCGAAGATGCAGCCCTTGCCTTGATCGAGCAAGATGGTCTGGAGGCTTTCAGCACACGGCGCTTGGGCGAGCGGCTTGGCTGTCAGGCCATGAGTATTTACCACCATTTTCCAAGCAAGGCGCACATTCTGGATGCGCTGGTGGATCGTGTGCTGGCTTCCATTCAGATTCCAAATCGACGTCAGTTACCCAAGACACGGCTGCGCAACATTGCCCGTCAATGGCGGCTTGCTGCGCTTGCATATCCGCGCCTGTATCCGTACTTGTCGATGCACCGCTGGAACTCTGAAACCGGCGCCCGTTTTCTTTCGGAAATCCTGGCCTGCTTTCACGATGCAGGGCTTGCGCCCCAGGCGTGCGCCCGGCAGTTTCGCGTGCTTTGCTATTTTGTGCTGGGCGCAACGCTTGACGAAATCAGTGGCTATGGCAATGGCTCCTCGTCCATGCAGCCGATCAGTGACGCCGATCTTCTGCAGCGCTATCCGCAAGTCGCCCGGGCGGGGCGATATTTCAAGCCTGAAGAGTTCGAGCGCACCTTTGAGCTTGGACTGGACCTGTTTCTGGAAGGCTGCGGCTTGGGTTAACGTACCTCTGATGTGGCTGGACTTACACCGTATGGTTTGTGATAAACTTACACCGTAAGTTTATCTACCTCAACCAGCATGGCCTCAAGAAATACCGCACCTTTCAAAGAAATCCTCGTCATTAACGGACACCCCGATGCCAGCAGCTTTTGCGGCAGCATCGCCCGCCAGTATGCTGATACTGCAAGGCTTGCGGGGCACAGCGCTCAAGTGCTGCATCTGGGTGATATGCACTTTGAGCCTAGCCTTAAAAGTGCCTACAAGAGCCCCCAGCCGCTAGAGCCAGATCTGGTGCGGGCTTGGGACCTGATGCTGAAAAGCCAGCACCTCGTGTTTGTCTTTCCCATCTGGTGGGGCGGCATGCCGGCGCTGCTCAAAGGTTTTTTTGATCGCCTTTTGCTGCCTGGCAAAGCCTTCAAGTACAGGCCTGGCACAAACCGTTGCGACGGCCTGCTGGCGGGGCGCAGTGCTGAAGTTTTCACCACCATGGATACCCCGCCCTGGTATTTCCGCTGGGTGCAATTTGAGCCCGCACATCGCCAGATTCGCCACATGATTCTGGAATTTTGCGGTATCAGGCCCGTGCGCGTCACGGCATTAGGCGCAGTTCGCGGTGCAGATGATCAGCGGCGCAAGGCCTGGCTTCTTCAAGCGGCCAAGGAGGCGCAATCAGCTTTGGTTTGAGACATATCAGGAGCACACAACATGTTGACCGTTTCAGGCTTCACCATCTGCTTTTTGACCATTCTGCTGACCGGGCTGTCGCTGAACATTTCGCGGCTTCGCATTCGACATCGCGTCAGCTACGGTCATGCTGACCATCGCGACCTGGAAGTTGCCGTTCGGGCACATGGCAATTGTCTGGAGCAAACGCTGCTGTTTGTATTGTTGTTGGTCATCGCGGAGTTGATGTCATCACCGAGCGACTTGCTGGTGGTCTTGGCGGTGGGTTTTGCGGCGGCCAGAATCCTGCATGTTGTGGCGATCTTTACAAGGCAGCTTCTAGTGTAGTGTTTCACTCTGTTTGAACTATTTTGAGTTTGGCCTTGGCGCGTATGACTTTTTCCAGAATGTCACGAGCACTTGCAGTCCAGATGAAGGGCTTGGGATTCTCGTTGTGAGCCAGGA
>JBILXX010000123.1:0-7950 GCA_044378095.1 Polaromonas sp. | reverse complement strand
ACTCGCCTCGGTGCTCCTGCACCATACGTACTGCGCGTTCCCGGACTTCGGGGGAAAACTTGTTTGACTTGTTCATGACTCAATCCTCTCAGAGATTTGAGCCTCCTCAAAATACGGGGCGATTCAGATCGCCAAAGTGGCCAATGACCACTTTGGTTTGAGCCACGGCTTGCGAAAGCATGGTGAGCGTGAAGGCCGTGCCGATGAGCAATGTTTTAAGCAGGTGTTTCATGGTGTCCATCCAGTAAATAAAGTTGCAGACGTTGTTGGGTTTGAAAGGGGCTCACTTGCAAACACGCATGTGACCTGAGCGAATAGTAGGCAAAACTCATTTTCAAAAATAGTGCCAGACTGATTTTGTTTTGGTGCCAAAATGAAAACACCTAGGGTTTTTCATCGCGCTGTCAAAAACGCACCATGTGGTTGCCAAGGCGCTTGCGGGAATACCCTTTGTTGGTGCAAAACGCCAAGACGGTGCAAAGGAAATTCGTTTTTTGAAAGGATCACGCGGTGCGGCAAAAACAGGAAATCACAGGTATCTGGGCCAAACTGTTCCCGCAGTTCTCGGGCAGCAGCGCAACCTTGCAAGGCCGGGTCAAAGAGATGATGGTGCACTCCATCCTGATGGGCCTGGTGCCTGCAGGTGCCAAAGTCCCCACCAGTCGTGCCCTGGCCGTTGCGCTGGGTCTGTCGCGCAACACGGTGTCGCTGGCCTTGCAAGTGCTGGTGGACAAGGGGTTTTTAATTGCCGCTCCGCGCAGTGGTCTGGTGGTCAATGGCGATGTTTTGCTGGGGCAGGCTGTGCAGTCCTCGCCTCAAGCGGCCACACCGAACGGCATGCAGTGGCAGGCCCGGCTGGTTTCAAGCGTTGCCGAACAGCGCAACATCATCAAGCCAGCCAACTGGCAAGACTTTGCCTACCCTTTTGTTTATGGCCAGTTTGATCCCAGCCTGGTGCCACTGAAGGACTGGCGCGCCTGCGCACACCAGGCGCTGTTTGTGCCTGCCGTCAAAAAGTGGGCGCAAGACCATATCAACCGTGACTCGGAAGCGCTGCTGGACCAGATACAGCACCGTCTGCTGCCGGCGCGCGGCATCATGGCCAGGCGTGATGAGATTCTGGTCACCGCAGGTGCGCAAATGGCCTGCTATTTGTTGGCCAATGTGCTGCTGGACCGCAAAACGGTGGTGGGCATTGAAGACCCCGGCTACCCTGATGCACGCAACAACTTTTTGCTGCGCAGTGACCATGTCAAAGCTTTGCCAATTGATTCAGATGGTTTGATTGCATCGCGCGCCATGGGCCAGTGCGCCTATGTATACGTCACACCCAGCCACCAGTGTCCAACGACGGTCACCATGCCGCTTGAGCGGCGACAAGAAATTTTGGAGCTGGCCAGAAAACGTGATGTGGTGCTGTTTGAGGATGACCACGAAAGCGAGCTGAATTTTTCAGGCCGACCTCTGCCAGCCCTGAAAAGCCTGGACACCGATGGGCGGGTGATTTACCTTGGCAGCCTGTCTAAAACCCTGGCCCATGGCTTGCGCATTGGCTACATCGTGGCGCCTGCCGAGCTGATACGGGAGCTGCGTGCCCTGAGACGCCTGATCCTCAGGCACACGCCTGCCAACAACGCGCACATTGCCAGCCTGTTCATTGCGCAGGGTCACCATGATGCGTTCATTCGCAAATTGAATGTCACTTATCGGGAAAGACGCGAGCTGTTGACCAAAGCTTTCGCCAAACACTTGCCGCAGTTTCACATCACGCCGTCACAAGGCGGATCGGGCGCGTGGATCAAAGGGCCTGATGGATTGAACACACAACTGCTGACAGAGAACTGCGCCGCCCGGGGCGTGCTGATTGAGCCAGGCGATATCTTCTTCAAGAAATCATCCGCCGCCAGCCAATCGTATTTACGCCTGGGTTACGCCGCCATACCCGGCCACCTGATTGATGCGGGTGTGCAGGAGCTGGCCAAAGCCTTCGCCATGCACTAGCCTCAACCGACGTTTGCGATCCGCTGCGCCAGACTCACCAGGCTCAAGTCACTGCCTGCCGGGCCCAACAACGACAATCCCAGCGGCGCGCCCAGGCGATGGCCAAGCGGCAGCGATATTTGCGGAAACCCCGACAAACCCGCCAGGCACAACATTTGAATCGAGCGGTTGCGGTAGCTCTCCAGCTGGTCCCCGCCGTCGGTTGTCAAGGGCGCAATGTCGGCGACGGTGGGCATCACCAGCACACCGTCGGTGCCCAGCAAGTTGGCCAGATGCTTTTTAAACCGTTCGCGGTAGGCGCTGGCTGCGCGAAGCTGCTCGTCAGTCACGGTTTTGGACCAGGCAAAGCGCTCTGCAATGCCTGGGCCCAGCGGCGGGCAAAAGCGCTCAATCATTGCCCCATTCACCGCCCATGCCTCATGCCCCTGAATGTAGCGAAAGTTCCAGTAGGCGGTGTCGAAATCGTCCAGGATGACGCGCGTGGCAGTCGCCTCGCCTAGCGCTGCCTCGGCACGGGCCAAAGGTTCGGCCTGGGCCGCCGCCACGTCGTCGTCCAGCAACGCCCAGACGTCAAGCGGCTTGAGCAGCCGGACTGTTGCTGGCAAGGCGGCCGTGTCCTCGCCCAGCAAAACGGATGACACACGCGCAAAGGTTTCAACGTCACGCGCAAAGTAGCCGCAGGTGTCCAGGCTTGGCGACAAATCCAGAACACCTGACAGGCTGATACGCCCATGCGTGGGCCGAATGCCGTACAGGCCGCAGTGGTTGGCAGGGGCGCGGACGGAGCCACCGGTGTCACTGCCCAGAGCAAAGTCACACAGGTTATTGGAAACCGCCGAAGCTGAGCCCGACGATGAGCCACCGGCTATGCGCTCAGCCACCGCGCCGTTGATGGGTGCGCCAAAGTGCGCGTTGTTGCCATTCATCGAAAACGCCAGCTCGTCGGTCACGGTCTTGCCGGCAAACCTTGCGCCAGCATCCAGCAATTGCTGCACAACGGGTGCGGTCCTGGTTTTGATACCCGACATGACCAGGACAAACGGCTGACCCCCGCCTGTGGGGTAGCCTGCCACGTCGAACAAGTCTTTCACGCCAAAGCTCAGCCCGGCCAGTGGCCCGGCCGCGGCGTGCGGCACAGACGCATCAGGGTAGGGTAAAAAGGCGTGAGAGCTGTTGTTGATGGGTGACATGATGAAGTTCGGTTGATGTCAATATCTTTTCAGTGCTACAAAATGAGTAGCTGCTTGCGCACGTATTTATTGGCTTAAAGACTGATTTGATGCCAAAAAACGGGCAGCCAGCCAGGTTTTGAGCATTTCAAACACAGGCGCGGACTCCGGCTCGTTGAAAAGCTCATGGTAGTAACCGTCAAAACACCTGGCGGTCACCAGGCCAGGTTTGACGGCTTTGGACTCAGCCGCCAGCGCTGCAAAGCGTCGGCTGCCTTCAGGGTTGACCAGTTTGTCTGCGCCCGCGTACATCAGCAGCGTGGGAATGCGCCAATTTGCCGCAGCCGCAACAGTGGCTGGGCCTTCGGTCGCAATAAACTGGCCCAGGCGCGGGGAGATCTGGTTGTGCACGAGATGGTCTGCAAGGTAAGCCTTGACCACCTCGGGGTCACGCGACAGATACTTGGGATTGAGTCCATTGGCAAAGGATCGCGAGGGCATCCATTTGCGGGCGACTGCTAGCAGCATTTTTTGAAACATGCCCAGCCCTGGGTCCAGTGCTGGCGAGGACAAAACCAGCCCGTCAACCGGCCGCAGATTTTTGGCGACAAAACTGGCGGCAACCAGCCCACCCATGCTGTGCCCGAGCAAAATCAGGGGCAACTTTTTAGGCGCTGCATGTTCTGCTTCCAGTTCACCGGCCGTGGTCGGAAAGGGGGTCCCATGCAGCCGGGCCTCGTCCACCATTTCTGCCAAGTCTTCGAGCAACGACATGTGGTCCGGCAATCCGCCACGCTGGCCATCCGAGCGGCCATGACCGCGCTGGTCATAGGCTCGCACAGCAAAGCCGCAATCCGTCAGTTGATGTGCAACGGCTTCGTAACGCTCGGCATGCTCGCCCAAGCCGTGAACCATCAAAACGATACCGATAGGACCTGAAGATCTGTCACCCTGCTGCGAAGTACTGCCGCTGGTAGCATGCCATTCGTAGAGAGCCAGGTTTTCGCCGTCTCTTGCAGTAAAGGGCGTGATGGTTAAATCCATACTAACCAGGCACGCGCGCCATCACGTGAGCCACAGCAGCGGTGAGCTTTTTGGCATACGGCACATGCAAAAACTCGTTGGGCCCATGGGCGTTGCTTTTGGGGCCCAGGACACCACAAACCATCATTTGCGCTTTCGGGAAGCCTTTGCTGAGCATGTTCATCAGCGGTATGGTGCCGCCTTGGCCGATGGTGCCGCAGGGTGCGCCGAAGAAGCTTTGCGATGCGTCGTTGAGCGCGTTTTCAAACCAGTCCACTGTGCTCGGTGCGTTCCAGCCAGTCGCACCGCCGCCGCCCTCAAAAGTCACTTTGGCGTTGTAGGGGGCGTTGTCTTCCAGCAGCTTTTTGAGTTCTTGCACGGCCGTTGATGCATCCACCAGCGGCGGAAAGCGCATCGACAACTTGAAAGCGGTGTAAGGCCGCAACACGTTACCGGCATCTTTGAGTGCCGGAAAACCTTCTGCACCCGTCACGCTCAAAGTCGGTCGCCAGGTGCGGTTCAACAAGGCCTCTACCGGGTCGGTCGTCATCGGCAGCGTGAAGGCGCTTGAGCCTTCACAGTCGTAATGCGCCCACGGGAAGCGCTTGTACAGCTCGTCGCCCAATGTGGCTGCGGTGACTTTGGCTTGCGCCAAACGGTCAGCAGGTATGGCGCAATGAAAGCTTTGCGGCAACAAGCGGCCCGTGGCGCTGTCTTCCAGCCGGTCCAGCACATGGCGCATGATGCGAAAGCTGGATGGCACCACGCCACTAGCGTCACCCGAATGCACGCCTTCGTCCAGCACTTCTACTTTCAACACACCGCCGCCCATGCCGCGCAGACTGGTGGTGAGCCAAAGCTGGTCGTAGTTGCCCGCACCGGAATCCAGGCACACGACGAGCGCCACATCGCCCAAACGTTTGCGCAGTGCATCAACGTAGGGCAGCAGGTCGTAAGAGCCGCTTTCCTCACACGTTTCAATCAAACCGACGATGCGTGGGTGCGGCACGTTTTGCGCCTTGAGTGCCTGCACCGCCGCAATGCTGGCATACACCGCATAGCCGTCGTCAGCACCGCCACGCCCATAAAGTTTGCCGTCCTGGTATTTGGCAGTCCAGGGGCCAAGGTCACTGCGCCAGCCGGTAAATTCAGGCTGCTTGTCGAGGTGGCCGTACATCAGCACAGTCTGCGTCGAATCAGCGCGTGTTGCCGGGATTTCAAAAAACAGAACCGGGGTGCGGCCTTCAAGACGGATGACTTCGAGCGTTAGGCCTTCAACCTTTTGCGTCTCCACCCAGGCGGCCGCATTGCGCATGACCGTGTCAATGTAGCCATTCGCTTTCCAGTCCGCGTCAAAGCCGGGCGACTTGGCCGGGATGGCGATGTAGTCGCTAATCTGCCGGACGATATCGCCGTCCCACTGAGCACTGACCTGGTTTAAGGCCAGAGTGGCATTCAGAATGTCTGCGGGCATTTCTTTGTGCAAAGGTGCGTTCATGTCAGCTCCTGATAGTTGGCCATTGCCTCACCGAAACGGATGGCACGGGCGGGTTCCCAAATGGGATTGAAAGTCAGTGGTGACCTGGAGTGTTTTGGAAAAAGCATCACAACGGTCGAGCCTAACAAAAATCGGCCCATCTCGTCGCCTTGCTTCAATTCCACCTTTTGATCTGCATAGTGCCAGGTCTTGACATCCGGCAGACGCGGCGGGTTGACCACGCCGTGCCAGACGGTAGCCATGCTGCCCACGATGGTCGCGCCAACCAAAACCAATACAAACGGCCCATGTGCTGACTCAAACACACACACCACCCGCTCGTTGCGTGCAAACAGGCCCGGCACACCCCGTGCGGTGGTCGGGTTGACGGAAAACAAATCGCCCGGCACGTAAATCATTTGGGTCAATCGACCGTCACACGGCATGTGGATACGGTGATAGTCCCGGGGGCTCAGGTACAGCGTGGCAAAACTGCCGTCCTTGAACTGCGCGGCCAATGCCGCATCACCGCCAACCAGCGCGGTGGTGGAATAACGGTGGCCTTTGGCCTGAAAGATCTGGTCGCCTGAAATCGGGCCAAACTGGCTGATGGCGCCATCGACCGGGCAAACCAGATCAGCCTTGGCGACTGGTCTTGCGCCGGGTTTTAAAGCGCGGGTAAAAAAGTCATTGAAGCTGGCGTAACTGGCGATGTCGCTGTTCAGTGCCTCGTCCATGTTGACGCCGTACTTGCCCACAAACCAGCGAATGATCTTTGTTGTGACCCAGCCACGTTGACCGCCAGCAACCCAGCCTGAAAAAGCGTTGATGGCGTGGTTGGGGGTGAGGTATTGGGGAAGTACGGCGAGGCGAGGGTGCATTTGCTTATTTTATGAGGGTAAGACTGGCGGTTGCGGCACGCTTTTGCATTCCCAGAAAATACGCGCGGTGCAGGTGCTGCAAATTTGGGGGTCCAGTTTGGGGAAGATGGTGGCAATGGCCACACGCTTGTCAGGGAACTGGTGCTCTGGCCCCAGCAGGCGGGTAAAACCAGTGGTTTGCCACATGGCAATGACCTCGGGGCGCGGGCGATGAAAATACAAGTCGCCTCCCATGGCGCGGCGCGCGTTGAGCTCTTGTTCCCACAGCTCGGCACCTGCCAAGTCGATAAAGTTCATGCTTTTGCCCATCACCAGCAGGTGCCTTTGTGGGTTGGGCTCGCGGCGCAGGGCGTGAAGCTTGTCGGCTACGTGCTGCGTTGCGCCAAAATAAACTTCGCCTTCCATCCGAAGCAGTTTCAACTGCGGGCATTCAGGCAGGGCAGATGGGTTGTTGTCCAGCACAACGAACTGCCTGTCTGGACCCGGCGCATCAAACCCCATGGTGCGCATGGCGGGTTTGGACGTGCGGTACAAAAACGTCATCAGCGACAGCAGCGTGCCGAGCAAAATCGCCATTTCCAGCCGAATCGTCAGCGTGGCAACCAGTGTGGCCAGCGCTACAGCAAACTCGGTGCGGCTCAATGTCAAAACCTCTCGCCAGCGGGGTACGTCAAACAAAAATACGGCAACCAGCAGCAGCAAACCTGCCAGCGCCGCCATCGGGATTTTGGCCAGCAGTGAACTGCTGACAGCCACCAAAGCCAACAGCAGCAGGGCAGAAAAGACAGCCGCCAGTGGCGTGCGCGCACCAGCCTGCAGGTTGGGCATGGACCGGTTCAACGAGCCGCATGACGCGTAGCACGAGAAAAACCCGCCAACGATGTTGGACAAGCCCTGCCCACGGAATTCGCGGTTCGCATCTATCCGCTGGCCTGACTTGGCCGCCACCGCTTTGGCAATGGAAATTGACTGGCCAAGGGCCACAATCGTCAGCGCAAAGGCCAGGCCCAGCAGCTCGGATATTGATGCCCAGGTGAAGTTACTGAAATTGGGCCACACAAACTGCGGCCAGGGTGTAGCAATCTGGCCAATCGAGCGCACCGCCATGCCTGTGGCAGAAGCCAGCGCGGTTGCTGCGACCAAACCGATCAGCATGTACGGCCAGCCAGGGCGCAGGGAGCGCACACCCAGCGCCACCAGCACCGTTGTAGACCCGACCAGCAATGAAGCCTGGTCGATCTGCCCAAGCAGCGTAGCCACATGCAACAACACACTAGTGTAGTGTTGCATATGTATTGAACTTTTATATGAACATCCACTCCAAAGCTGATTACTTCAGTTTAGAGGGATAGCAAAATGAACAATCGCAGGGTAGTAGTCGAATTTGGCCAAGATGACT
>JBILXX010000042.1:0-29258 GCA_044378095.1 Polaromonas sp. | reverse complement strand
AACGCTAATGGCGCCAGTGAGGCCAATGTTTTTGCCAAAGCCGGCGCTCATAACGGCAATCGCAAACAGATTACATCAGGTCAAAATCCTTCCCTAGGTGTGGGTAAAAGTATTGCCAAGTTCATCATGGGCGATACATCAAAGCCAGTGCTGTCCCCCGATCCGCAAAATAGAAACGATGGGCGCTGGCACGCTGTTGATATCCGGCCCGGTGAAACCATACAGGTCCGGTTTAAAGGCTGGGATCAAGGCAAACCCGTCTTCAGCGCAAAGGGAACCGGTTCTGCCGCCCTGACATTGAATGGGTTTTCCTCGTTTAGCGAAGCCGCATCTTTTGCTGCAGAGAAAGCACGAGGGGGCGCCCTCACGCCCCGAGTCCATGACAATCTAAAGCTTTCAGCAGGCGAATCCAGCGCCAACAAGCGTGCCTTCAGCCGCAACAGCGATGTGGTCTTGCAACCTGGGGAAATCGCCGGCCAAGCACGAGCCAACGAAAAAGCGGTACTCACCGACAGCCAGCTGGCGCGACATCTCGATGGCCGCATGGCCAAACTGACTGGCGGCCAGTTTGACTCATTAGACAGCTGGCTGAGATCCCGGAACGCGGTAGGGGGGGGATTCAATTCGAGTACGGGCGTAGACTTTCAGCGTGCGCAAGACTTGCTGCCAGCCATTGAAAATGAAATGAATGTGCTGCGCAAGCGCGGAAAATTGTCGGGTCGTCCCAATTACGAATATCTTGCCCGGCTAAGCGAGCGCTCAAAAGCGGCTACTAACAATGCCCCGACGAACGCAACCACCGAACAGGTTTTTGACACCCTCAAAGCGGCACGGCGCCCTGATGGCTTGCCTGCATACCTCTCCATCAATCTGCGTGACACCACTTTGAATCCTTCCGGCAAGGAAGGCTGGGTTTTTGACCAGCAAATGGACAACTTGCAGGCCATGGTCGATGCTGGCGTGATGAAGCCCACGGACAAGCTTGGCAAATCGCCTGCGCAGTGGGTTTCCCAGGCACAACAGGGCGCTGGCGTTGTAGACCCTTATGACCTGACCCAGCGACGACAAGGGCAGCGCGACAACGTGATGGGGCAGTTGAACATCAGCAATGACGCGGTTGGTGCCGCCGCGCTCTTTGCCCTGACGAATGGTGAAGGCAAGATGCCGGAGATCGTCTCGCCAGAGTTTCGCGAGCAGTATCGGGAACTAGCGCAAAAAAAACAGCGCAGCGACGGATTTGCTTTGGCCATAACGCTAGCGGAGATTTTGCTTATGGGTACTGGCCTGGCACGCGGCATGAGCCGCAAGCCAGCTTTGGTCAAGGCCTTGCAGCGCCCTGTTGTGCCAGGAGGTAATTCACAATACGGCGCCCGTACGGAGGTGGCGCCAGGCGGGTCCATTGAGGTCCCGATGGCGCGCGCGCCTGGAACCTTCGGCCAACCAAACGCAGCGCAGAAATCAGCCACCAATACGGGGAGCAATACGCGACCGGCGGTGACTGCAAGTCAAAATGGAAGCATATCTAATCAAGCGTTGACAGATGGCAACGTGATCGACGTTAAATCCGTAGAAGTTCCCGGCAGTAGGGAGATGACCCCTGGTGGCGGTCGACGCGCCCTTCCTCGAATCAAAAGCACTGAGTTTGTCCCGAGCAAAACGAACTTGCCCAAAGTTCGGCAGGCCGTCATACGCGACGACCTACCACCCACAACCAAACCACCGCCTAAGCAGCCGCCCAGAACTTCCGGGGGGGGGGCGCCACCGTCAAATCCGATGCCTCCGAATGTATTGGGGCCCAGACGTGGTAATGCAGTACAGCCCTTGGTGGTGCACCCAGCGCGGATCAAGCTCAATACACTGTTGGAGCCAGCGCTCAAGGCTGCTGGTTTGGGCGCGCCGTCACCGGCCCGCACAGACGCCTTAAACCGGGTGGAGCGGGAGATTGAGAAAGTCGGCGGGGCAGAAAAGCTGACCAGTGAGAAGCAGCGCATGGACTTGATCAACAGGGCGATTAAAGGACAGGCCACCGCTAACCGCTCAACCCCTCCTACGTCCAAGCCAACCGTTCGCTTGCAGGCAAAGTCGGCGCCAGACATGCAATTCAAGCGGAACCCTGTTGGCCAAGTGACGGGACGGTTTACACCGCCAGTTTTGCCCAATACTGTGCCGTCCAATCCGCTGACAAATCAACCTTTGTCCGCCAATAAAAAACAAGTTACCCCAACTTATGACTTCAAAGCACCGACGACGTCGCCGGTGCTGCCCACCCCGCAAAACGATGGCTTGCTGCTGCGCGAGACGCCTTCTGCAGCAGCCCCCCCCCCGACAAAACTAAAGGCCTATCAGCCCAACGTCGTGCCGCTAGCGCCTGGCCAGCTTCGTCTAGACCGATTTGAATTTCCGACAAATCTGGCCGAGTACTCATGGACCCGGTTGATGGACTTCAAAGACGCGTCAGCTCCTGTCATTGGGTCCTTTGCAAGGCAACCCCTTGACGCTTGGGCAAGTGTGAATGACGGATTGAATGATGCGGCAAAAGTGATACCCCAGACTTTCGCGGCCACAGCCACACCACAGCAAACCTCATGGACAGATGCCGTCGGTACCCTCACCAATGGGGTGACCGGAGCCATTACCAAAGTCAATAGCCAGATTTTCAGTCCAGAGGGCGTGAGCATTGCCGCCACCATTGGGGTGATCAGTCTGGGCACTTTTGGGAATCAGCTGGCAACCGGAAAAATGCAGGTGAAATTAAATGTCCCCAATAATGATCCGTCAGTCGCGCGTATCAGCAAGATCCTCAGCCTGCCGAACGACGGGCATATGTGGGGAATCACCGACGAAGAGAACAATAATTTTGCAGTGGGAAGTTTGCGTCTTCCTACGCAGGAGGCGTCCATCAGTTTGCGAAATAGCACTCTTCCGCGATTCCAGGCGCTTTCAGCAGGGCCAAATGGCAGCACCAACAACCCCGCGCTGATGTCGAACTTTCTGCTCCGGTGGACAGAACTGTCCGTTGGCTTCAACGCTGGGAGTACAGATTTTGGTTGGCGTGGTCAGGCGGGCATATATGCCGGAGCAACAGCAGTCAAGCCGACTCTAACGTCGGGAGACCTCACGGGTACAGCCGCCTCGGGCGCTTCAGTCCCCGGTGGTAAATTTGCAACGGTGGCGTCATCGGCTTCAGGGGGTATAGGATATGCCGCTTACCTTGCTGTACCTATCGCGGGTGTCATGCCGGCCTACCGCATATCGAATATTTCAGCGGGGGCCATGGAAACCTTCCGTGGGACCAACCCTGCTGGCTTCACAGTTGGCAAAACGTATCTATTGCCTGGGCCTGTGATCTACTCAAATCCAGGTGCCACTTCCAAGTTCGCGGACTTGATCACTGAAAAGCCGTTCGAGTTCCCGGTCACTTATACGGATATTCCGTCTTTGCGGAATAAGCCTGACGAGTCACCACAAATAACCACTGCAACGTCCTACACACCGATCAGGCCACCTTCGGGCTTGACGCCTGATCAGCAGCTGAAGCAGGCAGGAGTTCCGCGCAAGTTTTCACCTGCAGACACCAAAATCATCGACGCGAATTTGGGTCGGTGGTCCATCAGCAATGACGACACTGGCGTTGCACCAAAAAATGACGCCACTGGTGCACAGCGCCGGCTGCCACCAGCGGTGGACAAGCGCAGGACGAGCATTGAGAAGGACCTGCCCAGTACGGATCTGATAGCTGCTTCGATGCGGCAAAACTATCCCGATGCCAGTGTTTCGGTGGTGCAAGTGCAAAAGCCAACGCGCGGGCCTGTGGTCAAAACCGTGTTTGAAAGCAAGGGCGCGCAGCGCACCATTCTGACCGGCAATTACAACGATCTTGTCAGTATCGACCCTTCCCTGAAGTCGCAGGTTGCGGCAATGATGACGGGAAAAAGTATTCTGTATCAAGGTAAATCGGAAGGGTATGTCGACGCGGTTTTCCGCGGCTCGGACCTGACTTCTATCGTTCTTGATGCGAATGGCAAACTCATCGGAGCTTCAAACCTGACCGTTCAAGACGCTGTTTACGGCACACGCGAAAAGAGTGCGACAGGCGCAGTAGAGGTTCGCGATGCGCACATCAAACCAGTCTATTACCTCGCACAGGTCGTCGGCGAAAAGGGTGGCGGCGCAACGGCGCTGAACAACTTGCTGGATGTTGCGGCATCCCAGAAGATGGACGTTGTGGCCTCGGCGTTTCCCGGCCATATGGGCGAAAAAGGAATTTACGGACCCAAGTCAAAGCATCCGGCAGATTTTTGGGCATTGAATCGTCGGGTGGGTGACTATCCGGTGTTTGACCCTTCAAAGCCCGTCTCTCTTGACAACTTGCCGACCTATTTTGTGCGCGGACAAACGCCTTGGGACGTCAATGCGCTAGAGCCTTATTTCGCGGCACAACCTGGCGGTGGCTTCCCGACCAATGTCGATCAGGTTCGAAATGCTGATCGCTTTACGTATGGCTGGAATTTCAGTGGGAAAAACCAAATTCCGCTGCATGTGCAGAACGACACAAGCAGCACGCCTGCGGAAGTGCGCGAGTTTGGCGGTGCGTTGACGCCCAACACCACACGGTCATTTCCTGAAATGCCTGATAGCAGCCCGGGCGTGCCGCGCACGTTCTCGCCTGAAGAAACACAAATCATCGACGCGAAATTGCCTGAATGGCCCATCAACAGTCGGCAAGTCGGGCTTGCACCCGGCAACCAGGCCCTGACGAACGGCGGCTTGGTCAATCCTGCGCAAACGCCATCTTCTTCATCCTACGAGCAGAAGATAAAGACAGCGCTGTACGAAAAGTTTCAGCGCGGTGAACCCATCACCATGTACATCGCCGATTCTGGCTATGGTGGGCAGCTGTTTGCAAACGAAGTCCATAAACATTTTGAAAACGCTGGCGTGAATGTCAGGCTCGTCGTTCAGGGTGACCATAAACTGGCCCCTTATGGAAATAACTCTGATGAGGTCTTGCGGGCCAAGGTTTACAACCAGATATCGAACGCCTACAAGGCAGGCGCCAACGTGTTCGTCTGGGGTTGCAACACGGCTTCAGTGGCAACAAAACCGCTCATCAAGGAAATCGATGGCAAGCAGTACATCGTCCCCCCTCCTGGCGTGCAAGGGCCTAATATTCCCCTGGACCAGATGAAAGTCATGATTCTGGTTGACGATACTTCGAGATTCATCGCTGAATCCGGGGCACGTGACGGATATGTTCCCGCCGCAGTTCTCGGTACGAATGGAACCATTAGAAGCGGGGAATATGGCAAGCAGGTACAAGCCCTGACCGGCGGCCGACAGTCGCTTCAAGAGGTTGCAGCGCCTGAATGGGCGGACATCGTGGAGAGTGGTAAAAATTTAGCGACGGATCCGGCTACTGTCAAGAAGGTCAAGGAGCAGATCCAGAAGGTAGTGGACCTGGTCGAACCAGGAGTTAAAAAGGTCTATGCCTGCTGTACCCACTACCCTGTATTGGAAAAACTCATCGTTGAAGCTTTTGCATCAAGGGGTATGAAGGTCGAGTTCGTGGACCCTGCGCCTAACACCGCAAAGCTTGCAGCCTTTGAAACCCTGAGACTGGTGTCAAACAATGACAAAATTGCTTACAGCGAAAAGATTGAGGTCGCAGTCATCACTTCGGGTAACGCCGCTGACGTCGCACGCAATGTGGCCAGATATATGCCTGCACCACTGGCATACCAGGGCTGGATACCGGTTTTTGGTGATGTGCGGTTGGGCGGGTCTGACAAACCGGCAGACTACTTTTCCGGTGGGCAAGACCCTAGTCGATCGGTTGTGGTAATCGGTAGCGATGCCAGCAACGGCATCAACCCACAGCGCATGCTGCCACCAGCAGTGGACAAGCGCAGGACGAGCATTGAGAAGGACCTGCCCAGTACGGATCGGATAGCTGCTTCGATGCGGCAAAACTATCCCGATGCCAGTGTTTCGGTGGTGCAAGTGCAAAAGCCAACGCGCGGGCCTGTGGTCAAAACCGTGTTTGAAAGCAAGGGCGCGCAGCGCACCATTCTGACCGGCAATTACAACGATCTTGTCAGTATCGACCCTTCCCTGAAGTCGCAGGTTGCGGCAATGATGACGGGAAAAAGTATTCTGTATCAAGGTAAATCGGAAGGGTATGTCGACGCGGTTTTCCGCGGCTCGGACCTGACTTCTATCGTTCTTGATGCGAATGGCAAACTCATCGGAGCTTCAAACCTGACCGTTCAAGACGCTGTTTACGGCACACGCGAAAAGAGTGCGACAGGCGCAGTAGAGGTTCGCGATGCGCACATCAAACCAGTCTATTACCTCGCACAGGTCGTCGGCGAAAAGGGTGGCGGCGCAACGGCGCTGAACAACTTGCTGGATGTTGCGGCATCCCAGAAGATGGACGTTGTGGCCTCGGCGTTTCCCGGCCATATGGGCGAAAAAGGAATTTACGGACCCAAGTCAAAGCATCCGGCAGATTTTTGGGCATTGAATCGTCGGGTGGGTGACTATCCGGTGTTTGACCCTTCAAAGCCCGTCTCTCTTGACAACTTGCCGACCTATTTTGTGCGCGGACAAACGCCTTGGGACGTCAATGCGCTAGAGCCTTATTTCGCGGCACAACCTGGCGGTGGCTTCCCGACCAATGTCGATCAGGTTCGAAATGCTGATCGCTTTACGTATGGCTGGAATTTCAGTGGCGACAACGCGGTACCGCTGTATGTACATAACGACACCAGCAGCACGCCTGGGGAAGTGCGCGAGTTTGGCGGTGCGTTGACGCCTAACACGACACGGTCATTTCCTGAAATGAGGTAGGCGCCACTTGGGATCGAATTCAGCTGTGCTGAGATGGCGATTTATTCTGATTTGAGCCAGTTGCGAAAGCACGTAAGGGGAACGAGTTCTGACTTGGATTCTGGATATCGCAGATAGTAGGCTTTGTCCGCAACCCATGTCACGCTTGAAAGCTTGACCAGGTGACCCTGTAATACAGCGCCATCAGCTAAAAAGCCTGGCAAGAGAGCCAAGCCCAGGCTGCTGATGGCCGCGTTTAACGCCATTGAAAGGAGGTCATACCTGGGACTCGCAGCAAGTCGGCGATCATTGACGTACATGGTCAAGCCTGCGGCTTGCAGCCAGCACTTCCATGCCGCAGGAACAGTACTGTGGCAAATGAGCGGTTGGGTCTGCAAGAGCGAGCCTATTGCGACACGGTCCATTTCGGTGTGGCCGCCACTCAATACGCTGCCACCTAGCAAGCCTGGTGCAGCATAAACCCCGAGCTCAAGTGGCAAGACATGCTGCGCAACCAGTTCTGTTTGCGGACCAGCGCAGTATTCTATGGCTGCGTCGTGGACCGCATCAACCAGATTTATCGGTCCAATGTGCGTCGATAGATTCAGCGTTATCTCAGGGTGTAACTTAACAAAACCTGGCAAGCGCGGAATTAGCCAGTAAGTGGCAAAACTGGATGCTGCGCAGATATTGAGAACACCTCCGCTACCGTTTTGAAATGCAAGATTCTGGGTGGCGCGATCAATACGTCGCAAGGCGGCGGATGTTTCAATCCAGTACGCTCGCCCTGCTGTTGTCAGTTCCAGCCCTGCATGTTTGCGCAAGAAGACCGTCACGTTTACCAAATCTTCAAGCCCCAGTATCTGACGACTCACGGCTCCCTGCGTGAGGTTTAGCTCACCTGCAGCTTTTGTGAAACTCAAATGACGCGCTGCTGCGTCCAGGCATCGTAAGGCGGTATGTGACGGGTGCTTATTGGTCATGACATGAGCGATCGTAATGCTGGAAATAGAAAATTTCGGTTGCCTTCAACGGCGGTGCAGCGTCAAATATTAAAAGTATAAACACCGGAGAAAACATTATGCGTAGTTCTAACTTGTCGCGGCGTAACTTTGTTTCGACCCTAGCGGCGCTTGGTTCACTTGCGACTTCAGCCACAGGAATTGTTCATGCTCAGTCCTACCCAAACCGCCCCATCAGACTTGTGGTGCCATCTGCTGCTGGTGGAGCACCAGATGTGATTTGCAGAATCTTGGCCAATGAGTTGGTGTCGGTTCTTGGGCAGCCGATGATCGTCGATAACAAGCCGGGTGGAGGTGGGATGATCGGTATGAACGAGATCACAAGAGCTGCGCCCGACGGTTATACCCTTGGCTACGGCAATGTTGTGACACTTTCAATAAATCGCGCGCTCTATTCAAAGCTGTCTTACAACCCGGATTCCCTGACGGGCATTGCCTTGATGGGCAGAGTCCAGAACGCACTTGTCGTTCGAAATGGGCTTCCGGTAAAGTCAGTTGAAGACTTGATCCAGTATGCCAAAGCCCGGCCCGGCAAGTTGACCATGGGGTCCGCTGGGAATGGCACTACGGGTCATCTGGGCGGGGAGCTCTTTAAGAGCATGACTGGTCTGTTCATCACCCATGTGCCATACAGGGGTAGTCCAATGGCACTACAGGACCTGATTGGTGGACAAATTGACATCATGTTTGACAATCTCTCATCGGTAGCTACGCATATTAAGGATGGCAGGGTGCGAGCCCTCGGTGTGAGCGGCACGGTTCGCTCGCCACTATTTCCGCAGATACCAACGATTCAGGAGTCCGGGGTCAAGGGGTATCAGACGACGGCCTGGGGTGGCGTGGTTGGTCCTGCGGGGATGTCGGTTGAGATCGTATCGAAGCTGAATTCTGCGATAAACGGCATTCTGGCCTCATCCGTTGTGCGTGAGCGTTTCGATTCGCTGGCTTTCGAAACTTTGCCTTCGCCACCGGGCGCTCTCATGTCCTTGGCAAAGGCCGAAAGTCCCCGTTGGGCTGATGTGGTGGTCAGGTCTGGCGCAAAGGTTGATTAAGTCAAACGACATGCTTCCAGATCTCGTTATCAAAGGCGCATTGGTTATTGATGGAACCGGGCGCAAAGGATTCCCGGCAGACGTTGTGATAAATCACGGCACTATTGTTGCGTTGGCTGACGTTGGCACTGCAGATGCAAGCGAAACGCTTCGTGTTGATGGAATGGTGCTCTGCCCAGGTTTCATTGATAGCCATACGCATGACGATCAATTGGTTTTGCAGCCAACCCGCCCCCATCCCAAATTGCTCCAAGGCGTTTGCACGGTAGTCACGGGCAACTGCGGCATAAGCCTGGCTCCTGAAGTTGTTGGCAAGTTGCCGGCACCCCTGGATATTTTGGCTCGTGGGCGAGTTACATATTCAAAGTTTGGCGAATACATCGCAGAACTGGATGCTACGGATCTGAGGTTGAATGTTGTTCCGCTTGTTGGGCACATCAATCTACGGGTGAAGCACGTAGCAGACTTGAAGCGCGCGGCGACGGCAGAGGAAATTCAAGCGATGTACGGGGAGGCACGCGATGCCCTGGATTCGGGTGCATTTGGAATCTCGACTGGCGTTTACTATCCACCAGCAATGGCGGCAGACCTTGGTGAACTTGTGGGGGTGTGTGCGGCATTGCGCGGTCGCGATGCGCTACTTGCCATGCACTTAAGGGATGAAGGGGACGAAGTTGAGAATGCGCTGACTGAAGCCTTTAATGTTGCAAAAACCAGCGAGGCCAGACTGATCGTTTCGCACCACAAGGTTGTTGGCCCACAGAATCATGGGCGTACGCGTCAAACTCTCGCAATGATTGAGAAAGCGTCGCGCATTCAACCGGTTTGCGTTGATTGCTATCCGTATGCTGCATCCTCAACGATGCTATCCGCGAAAAAGGCAGCTCTTATAGAAGATGTTTTGATAACTTGGTCTGCGCCTCATCCGGGCATGAGTGGTCGGTACTTGAAGGAAATTTCTTCGGATTGGTCAGTTGACCTCGAGGAGGCGGCGCGGAGGTTGATGCCAGGTGGCGCAATTTATTTCTCAATGGCTGAAGATGATGTTGACCGTGTACTTGCTCATCCTCTGACCATGATAGGTTCAGATGGGTTGCCACACGACGAACGGCCGCACCCCAGGCTTTGGGGGAGCTTCCCGAGGGTGCTCGGGCATTACAGCAGGGACAGAGGGATACTTTCTCTTGAGCAGGCAGTCCACAAAATGACTGGTCTCCCGGCAAAACAATTGGGATTAGGGAAACGTGGCGTGATTGCGCCCGGCAACGCGGCAGATATTGTGATATTTGATCCCGTGAAAGTGACTGATCGTGCGACTTATCAATCCCCGCATGCTGCACCGGAAGGAATCCGCGGCGTTTTTGTTAACGGTCGTCTTGCGGTCTGGGATGGCGTAGAGTCTTTTATAACAGCCGGCCAGCGACTCAAACCATGAATATGTTATTTCCTTTCTTCGATGATGAGGCTGTCCGGTCTCTTTTGGACTATACCGGTGTTACACGCGTTCTTGATGAGGCTTTTTCTGACCTTGCAACAGGTGGGGCCGGAATTACGCCACGAACGCGAGCTGACTGCGGTAGCGTGAAACTCAGTGCGATGGGTGGCGTTTGGCATTCGCGCGGTGTTGCAGGGGTAAAGGTCTATCCAACAATCAACGGGCGATTTAATTTTTTGATTAATCTGTTCGATCTGGACACTTCGAGGCCAGCAGCGATCCTGGAAGGAAACGAAATTACCCGGTTTCGTACGGCCTCAATCGTCAATCTTGTTGCGTCCAAATGCATGAATAAAAGCGCTGTCAAAGTTGCTTTGTTTGGCGCCGGTGTTCAAGGCCGGTCGATAGTGGCAGCACTTGCATCAAGCCTTGCTATTGTTGAGGTTTCGGTCGTTGACCCTGCACTCAATGAGGCAGACTTCGCCAAACTGTCGCGAGAGTTAGGGGTCCTGTGTCGGGCGTCGCCTTCAAAAGAGGCTGTCGAGGACGCGGATTTGGTTGTCACGGCTACCAGATCCAAGTCTCCTGTATTTGACGGGGCCTGGCTCAAGCCTGGGTGTTTTGTGGCCGCTGTCGGGACGAGCCTGCCCAACGGACGAGAGCTTGATGATGCGACCTTTCGAAGGGCCACAAGAGTGATTGTGGAGTGGAAAGAGCAAAGCATGACTGAGGCTGGCGAGGTCGTGCTGTCCAAGGCGACTGGTGCCCTCACAGACGAAAAGATTGTGGATTTGCCAGAGTTATACAGCGGACATGCGCCCTGGCGAGCCGACTCAGACGAGATTATTGTTTTCAAGTCGGTCGGGGTAGGCCTCTCAGATGTAGCCACGTCGTGGCTTGTGAAAGAGCGCGCATCTAGTATTGCTACAGCTAACAGCTTGGGATCGCCCGCTTCGAAGGTTGGCTTGACCTGATAAGTGACGTTGAGCGGTTTGGCCGTCTGTTTTTTACAAGTAAAACACGATCCGGCTATTGGATGCCAGCAAAACGCCGGCACCGAAACATTGTGTTGTGGCTAAGTTAAACGACTCTACGATCGCCGCACAGAGAAATCCTGGGTAGCCCCGGAAATGGGTTGCGAATTTTGCTTGGGTAGGATCTCCAAGCAACAAACAGCTCCGCAGTATGTTCCTTGCCGTTGAGCTTCCGGTAAGGATTGTCTTGGCTTTTTGCTACATGAACGTAAAGCCTGCATGTGGCACAACTTTTGCTTGAAATGCCGCGTTATTCAACAACCTTTTTCTTTAAGGAGCCATCATGTCCGGACTTTATAACTCAGCAGCCTCTTTACTAGGAACGCGAGGGATTAATAGCAATTGGATTGCTAATATTGTACCCGAGGTCCCCAATGCAAAAAAACCAGCAAACAATGACGTGAAAGGCTCTGGCTATGCCTCAGCATCATTCGATTCGACCGACGGCCCCAAAGGCAAGATGGACGTAACACGAATAACTGTTGGTAGTAACCTGACCGGCAATGTTGGCGGCGTAACGGTCCGAGTAGGCGGCGGGTTTAGAGAAAAGATCACGAACGGCAATAAAACCGTGGAGTTTTTGGCAGATGCTTCCGCAAAATTCCCCACGCCACTCGGTCAAGCGACCGTGCAAGGCGCCGCCAAACTAGATTTAATTACCGGCGTCTGGGAGCTGAGTCCTGGAGCCTCTTTGACTTTCAAGACTCCTACTGGCGATGTAAAGATTGCTGGCGCAACCACGTTCAACATGCAGACGGGGGTGATGACGAAGAACAACCAGCAGATATCTTTGGATTTAAACAAGCAAACGGCCTTGGTCTTCGAAAGGAACTTCGATAAAAAGACGACGCAATATGGAGTTGGCGTGACCTACAAGTTCGACGACCCTGCACTTAAAAAGTTGCAGCTGACGGTGCTAGGGACCCGCAACCAAGATACTGGCGAGCTAGGCGTAGAGACGCGAGCGAAATTCAACATTACCCCGACTACGAGTTTGGAAGGAAGTGTTAACTCCAACTACAACAACGACGGATCTCGGGGGGTTGTCCAAGTCATACAGACTTTTTGATCCGCCATGTGCGCTGCGCAAGTGAATGCGATCACGAGGCCTGTCTCTGCTTGCAATTCAAGTTCTCTGGCCGGCGCGCCAGAAATCGTTTCTGGCGTTTTGGCTCAATCACCGCCATTTCAGGTTGCAACCCGCATCAACATCCCTGAAGACCTGTCCAAACCCACTTTGGTCGGGGCGGCGGTGGTACAGTCGGCGCGTCCACGCTGGTGGATATGTTTGGTGAAAAGCTACTGCGCAAGCTCTTGCCGCCTGCGCTTCAAAACATGGCTTTGGATCAACTGCGCAAGATGGATGCGCGTGTTGCCATGTTTTTAGCGGCGCCGCCTGATTCGTTGAAGAACGCTGAATCATTCGCCAAGAACGCCGGGGTCTTCTTTTCTTTTACGCTGCCGGGTGCGCCGCGATCGCTCATAGTGACCATCAGCCCAGGAGCGCGCCAGTCCTTTCAAGTGGGCGTGGGCAAGACGATGCCAATCGCTGGCGGCAAGGGCCTGGTCATGATGAACGTCTACGCGGGTGGCAAGAACCTCGCGCCCGGTGGCGTGCCGGCGCAGGGCACGGCTAATGGCTTGGTAGCCGTTTTGGGTGAAGTGCCGTTTTCAAAGGACTTGCTGTCAAAGCTGGCCATGGCGCTGGATGCGGTTGGCACTGTCGGTGAGGCGGGTGCAGTGGTGTCAACGGCTGGCGCTGCCAGCCCTGGCGTTGCTGCGGCGCACTGGCTCAAGAAGTTGGGTGTGACGTTGCTGAAGTCAGGCAGGCTTTACATGGGGCCAGCTTATGGCGTAACGGTGAGCCCTGATGGCCGGGACGACATCACGGTCCAGCGCGGTAAGCGTCAGCCGGTGCCACTGGATAAAGCTGCCGGTGACTTGCTGCCCATGACGCTCAATGGCGGCTCGCCCGAAGCGGCACGTTTGCAGGCGCATCGGCTGGTGCGTGAAGGCGGCGCCACCATCTTTCAGGTGGCGGCGGTGTCGGGTGGGCGTAACCAGGGGCTGCCGTGGATTGATCTGGTGAACCGGCTTAACCACACCCTTCAGTCAGAGGGGCTGTTGCAACGGCGGGTGCCGGAGCTACCTGCCGAATTGCGTGACAAGCCGCCGGGGGAGTATGCTGTGTTTTACGAGAACCTGAACAATGGTCAGCAGGCGGTGGAGTTACTGGGACAGCTACGCAACAGACTTCTGAAGATTGGCCCAGCCAAGTGGGAGGCAGTGGTGGAGAGTATTCGCCCGTTAGCCGTAAGGTATGGCCTTAACTTTGGGCTGAAGGAGCTTGAGCGGCAGGCGGGCGACCCGTCGCCAACAATTGAAGATCGCGCGATCGGCGGCTATTTCCAACGGGACTGGCGTAAGGGTAAGGCCCAAGAGAAAAGAGTGATTGAGCCTCCGCCCCGCACTCAGTTGGATTTTGGAGCGTCGTGAGGAGTTGGTCAGCACAGTGCCCGGAGCTGGCCGCCTCACTTGAGCGGCAGGGTGCCTGGTCGATTGATTTGTCAAAACTGTCTTTCTATAGGTGATTGCACTTCTGGGCTCATAGGTGTGTGCAACACTTGCTACAAGCCTCGATAGATTTGAATGAGCACACCAGCACAATTGCAACTAGCCGAACTCGAAACGCAGATCAGCGATCAACTCGCTGCCGCCGTCGAAAACTTTGACCCGTTTGTACGCCGTGGCCGCGTGATTGAGGCGGTCGGTACGCTGGTCAAGGTTAGCGGCCTGGTGGCGCGTGTGGGTGACTTGTGTGAGCTTCGTTTGATCAACGGCAAAGTGCTGGTCGGTGAAGTGATTGGGTTTGCCAACAAGCATGTGCTGCTGGCACTGATGGGGCAGACCGAGGGCATTGCCACCAACACTGAAGTGGTCAACACCGGGCGCAGGCCCGGAGTGTTTGTGGGCGATTTTTTGCTGGGCCGGGTGCTCAATGGCCTGGGTAGCCACTACCTGGATGGTGATGCGGAAGAAGTCACGGGTTATGCCCGTGTGTCGGTTGAGCAAGACGCGCCGACCCCGCTGTCACGAAAGCCGGTTGATACGCCGCTGCACTTGGGGGTGCGCTGTATTGATGGCTTTTTGACCTGTGGTGAGGGCCAGCGCGTGGGTATTTTTGCACCTGCCGGCTGCGGTAAAAGTACCTTGCTGAGCATGCTGGCCACCAACTCCAGCGCGCAGGTGAATGTGATTGCGCTGATTGGTGAGCGCGGCCGGGAGGTGAGTGAGTTTCTTGAGCACTCTTTGGGCCCAGAGGCCTTGCAGCGTTCAGTCGTGGTGGTGGCTACATCAGACCGGCCCGCGATGGAGCGTATACGCGCGGCGCAGGTGGCGACCAGCATCGCCGAATACTTTCGAGACCAGGGTTTGTCGGTTTTGCTACTGATGGACTCAGTGACCCGCTACGCGCGGGCGCTGCGTGAGGTGGGCTTGTCTGCAGGCGAGCCGCCCACGCGGCGGGGCTTTCCGCCTTCGGTTTTTTCACAGTTGCCCCGGCTTCTTGAAAGGGCTGGGCAGTCCAGTGAAGGCGCTATTACTGGCTTTTACACCGTGCTGGAAGAAACCGACGACGGTATGGACCCGGTGTCAGAAGAAGTGCGTTCGCTGCTCGATGGGCATATTGTTCTGTCGCGCAAACTGGCCGAAGCCGGCCATTACCCGGCGATTGACATACTGGCCAGCACCAGCCGGGTGATGTCGCGCCTGGTTGATGATTCGCATCGCCGGGCATCTGTACGTGCTCGCGAGCTGTGGGCCAAGTTCCAAGATCTTGAAATCCTGATTCAGGTCGGGGAATACCGCCAAGGCGAGGATGCCAATGCCGACATGGCGGTATCCATCAACCCGGAACTCAAGACCTTTTTAAAGCAGGAAGTTGACGAGCGGGCGGAGTTTGAAACTACGGTGAATGATTTGCGGGATTTGGCCCAGGTGTCGTGAAGTTGACTTGCCGTCCCCGGGCCAACTTTGCATGGAAATGAACAAGTGGCCGTATAAAAGCATTTTTCGGGGCGTCCGCTAGGGGTGCATCGGGTGCGGGGGCAGGTTTGAAATTGCTCTTTTCCACCGACTACGGACAAATTTGCGCATGTTCGGTGGAAAATTGATACTACGGTGAATGATTTGCGGGATTTGGCGCAGGTTTCGTAAGCGTACGGGCGTATTGAAAAAGGCCGGCACATGTAGGCATTCCATGCCGATGTCGCTAACATTCGGTCGCGTATGGCAGACGCCGCCAAAATGTAGTCAGTTTGTTTTGACGACATCAAGCAGATTTTTAAACTGATCAGCTTCGCAACGCTTTTGTAGTTCTTCTTTGTAGCGATCGAAGAAATAGACAGCTTCCATTCGTTTGCCAGAGGCCACAAGCAATGTGAGATGGGCAAACATTGCGTGCGGGTCAACATCAATAAACCGGACAACTCGCGAATAAAGCTCGCATGCAAAGTCGGGAAGACCGATTGCCTCGCACTTGCTCGCGCATTGCAAAAAGGTCTCTTTCAAACGCAGGTGCACCCTGCGCGCATCCTGCTGCATGGTCTCTGCTGCAATATCCAGCAGCATCAAGGGTCCGGTTAACAGGCTACATAGCGTTATGGCACGTCTGCGGACAGAAGTCTGATCCTCCACATACGTTGTTTCGTCGTGTTCGTTGAGGACGCGGTAAAGACCAACCTCTACCGTGCTCAGATTGATGGAGACCTTTGCGTTTCTGACAATCACTGCATCCTGGCGGCCTAAGGCTTTTCGCAGGCGATGAATCAGGTTGTCGAGGTTTCTCCTTGCGGCGTCTGCCTCTGCTTCGGGCCAGATTTTGTCGCAAATTTCTTCGACGTGCATGTGTCCGCTGGTACCGCGTAAAAGCAGCATGCACAGCAGCGTTTTTAACTTTAACTGCAGGGTCAGAGGCTGCAGTGCGCCCGTGACAGGGTTCCAATCCAGAACCTCTAGCTCGCCGAAGGTCTTGATAACCAAGGGCTGCATGGCAATGTGTTCGTGCTGTGGTTGTGTTTGTCTTGTGCTCACGACCGGTTCAACCCCGCGATCAAGCGAGTATCTGGCGTTAATGTCGGTTACCTTGAGCCTGCGATCTATTTTTTTGATCAACTCGGACTGAATGGGTATCCACCTCTGCTCGTGTGAGTCCAGCAGGTCGAGCAGTTTGTTTCGTGCGCGAGAGCGCGCGATCCCGGGCGGGCTTGTGCACATGTCAAACCAGCTTTTCAAAATGGCTAGCTGGAAGTCCAACAAGGCAATTGGCGCAGTGTTGGCGCGTATGGGGATCAGTTCGTCCAGCTGAACACGGGCATCTTCCCAATCCTCCATCAAACACGCAAACTGCAATCGGCAAAGCAAGCAGTATTCGGCAATAAACGGAAATTCAATATTTGATGACAGGCTTCGCGCCAGATCCAGAGCGTTCTTTGCCGAGGTATTGCTTCCCAATCGGATACTGTCGGCTGCTTCAGCGATGAGCTTCAGGCAATAGAAGTCCGACGTACTCGAGTTCCACTTCATGAATGGCCTAAAACGATCCGCAACTGGCTTTGTGGACTGCATGCCCAGCCACTCGGGCGTTAACGTCAGAAACGCTTCACAAATGGGAATGCCGCCATTGTCATCACTGCAAATGTCCATCGTATCAAGTAATCGAGATGCGTCGTTAAGTTGACCGACTACGAGGAACAGGCACGCCTGGATGAATAGCCGAACCTGCTCATGGTCTTTCCCAATAAGGTGATCGGCGCTATGGCGGCTCCAGGAATCCAGAGCCTTGAGCCGGGCAGCGTCCATACGACTCAAAAGGACAACAGCCATTCCAATGATCAGCAGGCTGCCGATCGGGACAGTTGAATTCAGGCTTAGGCTCACGATGGCTCGGTCAACCCAGGCTTCAGCTATTGGTGTGCCCGGATGACGCATTCCGGATATAACCGCCGCAGTACAGCAGACGCGCGGATGTGCCGGGTACCACGATTGGATAGGCACTCGGTCGTTGATCGTCTCTATCCAGTCGACGTGTCGATCAAGGTCCCGCCCGGCGCCGAAACGCATGCCTATCAGCGTGGCGGACCAACCCCAGCTCTTCACCGCCCGCGAGATGTTCTCTTCGCGCAGGAAGCCGTCCGAAGCAAGCATGAACATCTCCCGACTCTTCAATGGCTGGCTGGACCGCAGCGACCAGGCTCTCCAATACGCCAGAACAGGGTGGCGCGCCTCACCACCCAATGGCACTGTGCGTAAGAGCCGTGTCGCAAGCTCCTCACGAAAGTCGATGGGGGCGGCCGCTATCTCTTCTTCGATATATGTCGCCATGTCAGCGTACTGACGGTTCGATATCAGGATTTCCAGCGGCAACCTCACGAGTCGCTTGTCGCCTGGTTCCCGTGGACTTTGAAGAAAAAAGCTTATTGCGCTCGCGCGTTCCGCGTCGGCGGCCATTTCCCCCCAGATAAAACGCCTTAGCAGTGGATGCAACGTGAATCGGACCTCCCCTGCGACTTCGCGACGCAGCATTCCCAGGCAGTCGAGAACGTACTTGTTCAGCATCTCCATACCGTGCGGTATCGGTAGTCGCTGACATGTTTTTTCATCGATTGCCGGAAAAGCGACTGTCAGTTTGAGAAGAGCCTGAAAGTCTGCTGGCAGGCGATCAAAAATCCTGGCTTTGAAAAACTGTTGAATAGGCGCTGGAAGACTGGTTTCGCTGGGCGACGGCTCATATTTGCTTTCAGCAAGCAGGAAAATGCCAAACGTCCAGTTGTGTAGGTCTAGTAGCCAGTTGGCTAGCGCCTTTGCTTGTCGGTTTCCGTAACCGGCTGCCAGCGCATACACCTCTGACTGGGTCATCTCTACATCGTTCCAGTCGATGATGGACATGTTTTTCGGTTGTCGGGTCCATATCGATTGGGCCAAATCGAACTGCGTGGTCAAGACAAATACCGAAGGCCCGCCAATCGCGTACTTCAATAGAACTTCTACAAACAAATCGAATTCGTTGCTTTGACAGACCTTTTCCAGCCCATCTACAACAAGAGTGGCGGGATGTCGATTTACGGGCGGTATTGGTTGATGGTCTGGCTCTTGCGCTATTTCAGAAGTTTCCATCGCAGAATTCAACATTTTGTATTCAAGACCTGAGTCAATACTCACAAGCCTGATGCCTGACGGCGTCATCTCTTGGGGTCGGGCCACCACCAGTGGCCTGGCCGCGTGTTTCGCCCATGCCACTAACGCCGAATGGCGGCCCGCTCCCCAGGAGCCGACTACAAATACCAGTCGGCTGTTCTTTACCTCTTCGGCCTTCTTTGAGAACGCCGAAATGACGACCCGGCTGAAGTTGCCTCTGCCGAAGGCCGAACCGGTGTTACGCATATCCTGGTTTGCAATAAGCGCGAACTGGAGTTCCGCGGGCGTCGTAGGTTCATCGCCTTGGTTGCTGTTTGCGGCGATATTGGCTCCTCCCGCCGTATCTGCGCTCGCCTTAACTCCCTCGTGCCCATTTTGCGATTTTCTCGGCATACTCCCGCTCCATTTTCAATGCTCTGGCCTTAGGGCATCTTTGATTGCAAAACGGACTTATAGTAAATGAATATGTCACAAGCGTGAACTTCAGATGCCAATCTATGCTTTTCCCATCTTGGGCTGGCGAACTCCGTGAATACTGTCTTTTTGAGGACAGTATTGGCAAACTGTATGAAGCACTGTGGCTTTAGGAGCTGAACCTGATTCGCTGCAATAGAAATACCTCAGCCTCAAGTGCGAATCTGCTGAAATGGCAATAAATGCAGACTTAAACGAAAATCGGCATGGGTTTGAAAGCCACGACCTTCAAGATTTTGTAAGGTCAGGAAATTGCTAATGGCCGCAATGGCGTGAACAAATTCCGGGCGGATTTCTTCCGTGATGCCAGCGTCGGCAGCAACTCTGAAAACTCATGCGCGATATGGGCGATCGCGGCCAATTCGATGAATGCAAAATCAGGTTGCAGTACGGGAAAACCGATGGAGATGGCCCTTTCGGAAACAAGCACCACTTCAAGCCCAGACGCCTGGTCGATGTGATCGAGCCATACTTGATTGGAGATGCCTTGGGCGTGAATGAGGGAAACATGCGCGCGAGGAATAATCAGACGCATCGACTCGTGCCAAATGACGTAGCCGTTGCCGCCGCGTGAATGCCTCTGCATTTCTTCACACAACTTTCGCATCAATTCGTCCGTTAGTCCGATGGGTTCGATGAACAAAAACATTTTTCGACGACCTTTTTATTTGAGATTGCAGTCGGCGCGATCAGGACTCCCCTGCGTATTTCCTGTCGCAGTTGTCCGGTTATTTTTCCAAATGAATTGAAGCTGAACAGTTCTTCTTGTGTCCGCATGGACAGTTAGAACGGAATTCAGGAAAATCTTCACTTTGGTCGAGTGCGTAAATTTCCGATTGCCCCTCAGCCAGAGCGTATAGGCGTAGCAAACAATAATGCGGCGTTGAAGTATTGGCCAGTTGAATCATGGAGAGTTTCTCCTTTGGGCTTATTGGCTTAAGGAGGCTCTATTACACAGGCAGGCGTTGCGGCTGTCTGTGCGGTAGCGCACACTCGTGCTGGAGGCAAAAAAAATAATGCCCGAATGATGCCAAAGTAGCATCTGAAAATTGCTTTTTTGAGCGTTTTTAAGACTTTTTTCCGAAATCAGCCAACCTGAATAGGGGCTGGAAGGCGGAAATCATTGCTAAAGATGATCCAACAGGCGGCTGTTTTGAAAGGGCAATTTAGTGCCCTGGCAAGTCAGGCAGCAGCCAACTGATGGGGACTTTCCATGTGATCGAGTTCGTCGCATGCCCATTGGGCGGAGACGGCGTCAGGATCACGGGTGTGCTCCCGCATCGATTGAGCCAGGAGTGCCCAGGCCTCGGGGCGGCAAATTCTCGTTCGGCTGTATTCAACTTCGAGCCACCCGTGCTCTTTGAATGGCCTCAAGGTTGGCGAGAGCACGCTTCGAGACACCCCGCACAGGGCAGCCAAAGTGCACTGCGGCAAGGTGATGTTGACTCCCTGGCTCGCTTCCCAATGCAACATCTTGGATCGTCTCTGCCACTGCCTGCCATATTCAAAAGTTTCGGCAAGCATGGCGAGACCGCAGATTACCCGATACGCGGAGCATGCAGCCTTCATGGGGATCAGGGTTTGTGTGTATCTTCCGGCTTCTTCAATGCATTGGCTGACGAGGAAGCCGTGTAGCGAGGGGCTCAGGTCCAGCATGGAATTGATCAGTGCATGAGGTAACTCTATTGTTGATACATCGCCAGCTGCTAAATATGAAAAGTCAGTTTTTTTGTTGGAAATTGCATTCACGGCCCCGATCCACATGCCCTCGCCATAAGCCATGACTGGCGAAATGGCGTTCAGATCGCGGGCTTCTTCTACCGTAGCCAGGACCAGGCCGCTCACTATGAATATCAATGAAGGAGATGATGCTCCGCGTTTGGCGAGTGTGTCTCCGGCCTCATAGGATCGTATCTTCGCCTGGGACAGAAGTGGGCGCAGTTTGCCCGTTTCAAGCCCGAATGAATTAAGAACTGATTCAAAAAAGTATCCGCTCATAAGATTTCCTTTCATTTCCAAAGAGGCGCCGCCGCCCGTTGTTGCAATGCCTGGATACCCCGAGGAAACCCTTAGCGCATTCAACACTTTCACGGACTTTTCAAGAAAGGCGTCGAAGTGACTTTCGTGGTTGGCTGACGAATCTGCCTTAACCAGGTCAATAACTTGCTACTTGCATTGCCTTGCTTGATGAGATGTAGTGTTCCGCGTTGGGGAGTATTGATAAATCCCTATATTTGTGACACACTGTTTCTAAATGCAACACAATTCCCCCCCCCCCCCCCCAATTCGGAAAGGCACTAAAATGTGCTGTTACGAGTGGAGCCCATTCGTAAACACTCAGACTTCGAAGGCTCTGATTCAAAATGCAAGCTAAATTAACCCGTACCCCAGACATTTACGAGCTGACCGCCTTTGTAAGAGTCGTTAACTGCGGCAGCTTTACCCAGGCAGCCGACCTGTTGGAGATGAACAAAGCCCAGGTCTCAAAACTGGTGAGTTCACTGGAAGAAAAGCTCGGCGTTCGGCTTTTGGAACGCTCCACACGTGCGTTATCTGTTACAGAGCTGGGCCGGCATTTTTTTGACCGTGCTTCGCGCATATTGCAGGATCTGGAAGACACGCAAAATGCAGCAAAAAATAATATTGAAATCCCGCAGGGCACACTGAAAATTACTTGTGACACATGTTTTGGCGTAGGCGTCCTCAGTTCGTGGCTAGCGCAATACCTCAAAGACTATCCTGATGTAAGCGTTGAGGCCAACTACAGTAATGGCATCGTTGATTTGGTGCGGGACGGTTTTGACATCGCTATTAGACTCGGCAGCTTGCCTGATTCGGGCCTTACTGCCAGACGCTTGGGCTACTTGGAGTACGGGTTGTACGCAAGTCCTGATTACCTTGCTGCTCATCCTCCAATCCGTGAGCCAGGCGATCTTTATTCCCATGAACGCCTTGGCTATATAGGCGGGCCACACCACCAGGGTTGGCAGATGTACAAGAATGGCGAAACTATCAACTCTGAGGGCTATACCAGGCTTCGGATGAACAGTAAGCTGGGCTTGCTCGACGCTGCACGCTACGGCGTTGGGGTGACATGCCTGCCGACCATCCTGGCGAGACCCGCCGTGGAGGCCGGCACAATTTTGTCAGTGCTTGATGATTGGTATCTGACGCCGCTGGAAATCAGTGCGGTGTACCCAAGTAAGGCATATTTGCCAGCCAAGGTGAAGTGTTTTATAGATCACGCCATACTCATGCATGGGTACAACACTTCGCTAGCTGCGTCGGCGTTTACGTCGATGAGGAAACAAAGTTTACCCTCTATGCCGCCCGTGATTGCATAGTCGCTGCTCTAGGCTGGACTGATGCGAACTCCGTCGTAGCGCATTCAAACGTCCGGGGTTTGCGGTTAACCCCAAGCCCAGTAGAGGTTTCGACAAGACGTTGATGCATAGACCCAATCAGCCTTGAAACATCGCGCAGTGCAAGTTGACATCGCTTTGCAAAGCGGGTGCCTTAAGCCTGTACCGACGGCAAATCTGCTTTGATTCTTCGGCCATTTGGTTGGCGTCTTGCATTGGCATGGACGCATTCAAAGCGCGTTTTGAGTTCTATTCAAAGAAGTCAAGAGGCCAGTCTTTCGTCATTGATCTTACAGCCGAGTCCTTACCTTCTGGTCTGAAGTTCGTTAAATTGCTTGCTGATGTGCCCCAGACTTGGCGGCGCGGTGCCATCTTAAATTCCCCGACGTTATTTTTACGGACAGTTCATGTGCCGCTACTTACGTGTACTGCCCAAAATCATTCATGAGATCCGTGATCGCGACGAATTTTGTGCAGACTGAAAAAAGTGGACCATGGCAGATATGAAAAAAGCTGAAGACTCACCCGTTGTGGTTCAGTCAATCGCATTCGCTGTGGGTGGCGAGCGCGTAGTTGCCAACCTCTACCGCCCTGAGGCAACAGGCGTATACCCTGGCGTTATCGTCTCGGGCCCGATGACCAGCGTCAAGGAGCAGGTGACGGGCGTTTATGCTGCCGCACTCGCGCAGCGCGGATTTGCAGCTTTGGCTTTGGATCACAGACATTTCGGGGAGAGTGAAGGGTTTCCACGGCAGTACGAACATTACCATCGCAAGTTGGAAGATCTTCGTGCGGGTGTGGACGCACTCTTCCGCAGCCCATGGGTAGATCCTTCCCGGATTGCCGCCTTGGGTATATGTTTAGGTGCTGGCTATGCCGCGTGGGCTTCTACGCGCGATTCCCGCATTCGGGCGCTTGCTATGGTTGCTGGCTATTACCGTGATCCTGGTGAACTGCGAACTATGAATACCAAAGACTTTGACGCTAAAGTCGCCCAAGGTTGTGCAGCACGCAACAAGTTCGAACAGACCGGTGAGGTCCTGTACATACCAGCTGTGGCACTTGATGGAGATGCAGCCATGCAGACGCCTGACACGTTCGACTACTACAGCCGACGCGCAGCAATACCCAATTACCGGAACGCTTTGGCGGTCATGTCGCGCGAACACTTCCTGCCTTTTGATGTCCAGGCAGCTGCACCGCACATCGAAGCGCCAGTGATGATGATTCATGCCGAGCGGGCGCTTTCGCCGCAATGGGCACGGCGCTTCTACGCCGCGGCGAACACCCCCAAAACGCTTGAGTGGGTGATTGCGACTGGGCAAACAGAGTTCTACGACCCACCTGCACTGGTATCCAAGGCAAGTGATGTCTCGGCAGCCCACTTTCGTCGCTACCTTGGTTTGGACACCACGCGTTTCAAAGACGTCATCCGGCAATAGGATCGGCTTGCCAAACACCACATCATTTGGCGCAGCCCGGCTGAAGGCGAACAAAAAAACAGCCTGACTTGTGCGCCCCAGCCCAGAGGCTGGGGCGCACTGCCAGATTTACTTACTGATGCCCAATGCCTTCATGATGGGGAGCCATTTCTGGTGAAACTCTTTTGACTGCGCAGCCAGTTCAGCGAGATTTTCATTGCTCGTGGACAGCTGACGTCCGTCCTTGACGAGCTTCAGATCCTGACCAGACAGTGTTTCCCAGGCAAAGCTGGCCCAGTCGTCTGGCTTTTTGCCGCCCTTGGCCTTTGAAAGCAAGAACAGCTGGTGAAGCCGGCCAACTGGCATGGCACCACCGGTAAGCGGGCTGGCTAGGTAGGACAGCTCGCCGCCACTGCGCGCCTTGTCCATCACATGCTGATTAAACCGCTCACACTGCGCCAGCACCACGGGTCCGGGCTCATTAGCAAGTGCTGACACCACATCACCTTTACCAGCCAGTACAAACGCAACCTCTAGCACCTGGCTGAAGTTGATGCCCTTGCCTGTTACTGCCTGCTCGATTTGGGCAAGTGACTTGGGCGCATGGTCAGCCAAAATGTCGAGTATCGGGCCGTACACTTCTTCTGCAAAGGTCGCCTCGCCCACCAGACCGGTTGCGTTGAGTGTCACCGCGTCACGTGGCCGGACCAACACAATCCGCTGCTTGCGTAGCAACTCGGTTTGTTCTACCGCGTTGATGGGTCTGGCACCCCGCACCCAGTAGTCACGGCGAAACTGCTGGTTAACCATAAAGTCCCGCACTGTTTCGCGAAACACGCTGTCTGGAATGGCTCTAAGAAAGGTTTGCTGCTCAGCCGTGAGGTTGATCACATCCAGGTGATCCAGATAATTGGCAGAGCAGGCATAGGTGAGTTTGGCACTAGCAAGCCAGTGGTTCATTTCAGCAAATGGCATCGGTTGCCAGTCACGGTTGAAATACTCATGCGCCAGGTAGTTACGGTTTTGTCCCCCGATGCTCTTCATGCGCTCCACAACGCTAGGATTGGCACGCGAATACGCTGGATTAACGGCAAGCAAACCATCGACAAAATCGATAGCCTCGTCGATACGCTTGACTATGCCCTGCCCTGGCGCGCCGAGGGCTTCTACGTGCTCGGTCAGCAAATGACGCATAGGTACCATGGCTGCCCAGCCAGGCTGCGTGTTGTAACTGACGTACAAAACTCCACCCACTTTGAGCTTGCGCCTTACAAAGTCAACAATAATTTCCCGGTTTGCGTCAGACACCCAACTCCAGATACCGTGCAAACCAATAAAGTCGAACTCTTGTAGGTCTTGCCTTGCACAAAATTCAGCAAATGACTCATCAAACAACCGCGCATCAGCAGCGGTTACTGAAGCAAGATCTTGGGCAAACGCTGCTTGAGAAGGATTGAAGTCTGTGCCGACCCACTTAGTGACCGAAGTTGCCGCATGAATGTTTGTGCTCAAGCCTTGGCCAAAACCCAACTCACAAGCACTGCCACTTTCGGGAAAAGCTAGTCCCGCGCTAAGAAACGCAAGCTGCACTCGCAACGGGTTCAATTCCGGATAATAACCATAGGTATAACCCACGTCGGCCACGTAGCCAGCTGTCCAATCAGTCATCAGTCGTCTCTCCAAGCGTTAGTAAATAAGTTAAAATTCGATCGGTCGTAATGACCGATCCTGTCTCTTGAAGCACCACCTTCGGTCCATGCACATCGCGAGCGCGATCAGTAAGTGTGCTTTCCCCGCCCATCAATTGCCTACTGCTGCCACCGTTTTCCTGCGCTTGCCCTCTTCACCCTGCTGGCGCTTTAAGGTCACGGGGTCATCACGCAATATGGTTAATTGTGATATTCAGCGTTTTCACTGGTAGCTGCTAATGTCCACCAAAAGACAGGCGTTGCTAAAAAGTGAATTTAGCGGGAACAAGGTTGCCACTCGCCAGCTGCCTGCCTGCCCGGAACCCTGAGGGTTCGTCAGCCAAAAGCCAGCGCCATGCGCAAAGCCATGGTCAGTTACGCATTTCCGAATTTCGGAAGATTGAGACCCACGGCCTGGGGGTCATGGGGTCTTTCGTCATCCTATTTCGCATACCAATCTCATACCATCTCCACTATCCGGCGAGCATTCGTTTAGTCAGCTTAAGGTGCTTGGCCAATTGCGCCATTCAACAGTGACAAAGTTGGGACACTAATAATGTTGCTTCATAACCTTTCGTCGCCGTGACTGAAAGCTAAAAGCTGCCATTTCATCGCCTTACGTTTATGCGCGGGTCCGAAGTTGAAAGAATCGCGAGTGGTGGCTTGCTAAGGATGGCATGTTCGAGGGCGTAGCGCGCCATTTCGACCGGCTTAGGCCTCCTGCCAAGTTGCTTGCGTAACTGTTGACCGAGTTTCCGACCAACCTCGTTGTTGTGATCGTCCATCCGTCTATCTGCCTCGTCCTGGCCGAAAAGGGTACCTTGGAATTCATGGGCGGCACCGAAGAAGGCTGCCAGCAAATTACCGCTTCGATCTTCTTCAATCATGGAGGCAAACACATGACGGGCTGCATCAGTCGCCTGGGGATTTTTCATTAAAAAGATGGTCATGTCATTCCACTCGGGCGTGTTCGGTGTCATTGAACCTGGATTCATAAACTGGTTGACCAGCGTCATCGACTCTGAATGGATACCCTTCTTCTCGCCAGTCTTCGAATTGGGGGGCTTTGAATATTGCGCGATTTGGTAATACTCTGGCATATCGGTCCTCCACCGCGGTGGGGTAGATGTGAGTGGCGTGATTTTGGACATAGATTACTTTCTGATTTGCAGGTTTCTTGAAGCTTTGAAGCGCCTTGACCATTTTTCATGCTCCATGTTCCACGCTCCATATTGTTCCGATGATTTTTTTTGCGTACACAGTTTTGACTGCGGGCGATGGGCTCTAGCGTTTGCAGCGCTTGCCTCCTAAATACTTGAATGAATTATGGTAGGCCCGGCTGCCATTGCCGCGCTGAACTGTCTTTATGTACACCAAAGCCAGGGGAAACAAGAACGTTTTGGCGGGTCGTGCGGCAATGGCAGAGGCCTGCGCTGGGCCTGCGGAATCTCCAGGCGGTATCGCCCGGCCCGCGCGGCCTTTTGGATTGGCCCGGCCACAGCGCTCCTTCTGTTTTTCTTCCTGTATTTCGGGCTTTTCGGGATGAAAGACTGGCTGCGTACGCATTTGGCAGCTTGACTGTGTCTGCGTGTGCCTGGGTGAGTTGCTCGATAACGCTATCCTCTTAATAGCTGATTACGCGCATATTCATTGGTTAAAAGTCCAATAACATGGGTGAAAACGGCCTTAAAACAGCGTTTTGAAGCAACAGGCCCGTCAAAACTGAGTCAAAAATCGATTTTAACCCTGATAAAGAGCTAAGTTAGGGCACCAAAAGTGCCTCCAAGTCAATAAATACATTCGCAAGCAGCTACTAATTCAATAGCAATCTGAATGACTAGGGTTATGTTTCATGGTGAGCCATAACCGTAAGTCGCTTGCCTGGAGCCATCTGGATCTGGACGCCGCTCTCCAAAAGTACACCCTTAGTCTGTCTTATGTCACTCGAACGCTGTTCCCTGAAACAAAACGCGGCGCAAAAGCCGTCACTCAAGAAGGCGGTGTTTCGTGAAAAAACTTAACTTCAACGGCCATAGCAGCCGCGACGGCGATCAGTCTGGCAACTGGCGTACACGCGTTTCCCAACTGGTAGCGGCTAAAGGTGGCGTCAAAGTGCGTGATCCATCGCGTCCAACGTCGAATCACACGATGAAGACCGCATTTGACAAGGTGCAAAAAATCTTCGGGTGGCTTCGTAGTGAACTGGGCTTCAGCGGACTGTCAAACCCATACCACCTGTCAGAAAGGCACCTCATCGCCCTGGCCGGACATATTGCGGAAAAAAAGGAAAAAGGTGAGTTCGGCGCAGCAATGGCGGCCGGATATGCAACCTATTGCCGCCATTTGGCTCGCTGGATTGACAAACCCGAACTAGCCGCCGTCTTCAACTCGGCGATTGGCAAGGAGGTGTGCAAGCGCAGTCTGATCGCCGAACGCGACAAGTCCTGGGAGGCGGCTGGCGTCAATGTCGACGAAAAGATTCTCGAAGTCATGAAGTACGAGCGCTGGGTAGGTCTAGCCTTGTGGTGCCAGCACACGTTTGGTATGCGCAAAAACGAAGTGCTGATGTTTCAGCCGCTTAGTGACATTCAGCCCATACCAACCATCATGCCCACCGGGGCGGGGAAAGCACGCGGGCGCCGCATCAAGCAAGACTTGACCGATGTGCATTGGAAAGAGTGGACCGGCGGCCTCAACGTCAATATCGTGCGCGGCACAAAAGGCAAGCGGCCTCGGGTTCTGCGCATTGACGATGACGAGGCCAAGGAAACCGCCTGGATGATTCGCAATGAGTTGGTGCAGTGGGGGGATCGCGAAACCCTTGGCCCCTCATTTTTTAGCTTGAAGCAAAACACCCAGACGTATGTGCGTGTTCTCAAGAGGTTCGGCATCACCCAGAATGCTCTTGGCATCACCGGCCACGGCTTGCGCGCCGGATTTGCTTGCGACATGCTGGAGAGTTTCGGTATCACGCCCACCGTGCGCGGCGGCAATGGCCAGCATCCGGATCCGGTCAGGCAACATCATGCCTACAAAGAAACCACTGAAGCCATGGGCCACGGGCGCGTGACCGTGGTGGGCGCCTACGCCGGTTGCATCACCCCGCAGGCTGCTGCGCGTTTGAAGAAAAAGCAGGGGTGGCAAGCGCTGAACGCAAACAGTGCCGTAGGTCAGATGACCGAAGACAAGCTGGCTCGATCGCGAACGGTCATCCCTCCAGGTTTTAGCGCCAGCGGCAATATATCCAACATTCACAAAACTAGTAGTTGCAATTCAACCAACCTTGAATTTACCGAGACAAATGTGACACTGACAGATGCACACCATGATTGAATATTCAAACAATGAAGAACTGCAGGTTTTGACCAATTTGTCTCGCGCTGCAGCACAAGCATCGTGGTTGAAAGAAAAATCGATACCTCACAGGGTCGATTCACGGCGAGTCATCGTGTCTAGAGCGCATATTCGCGATTGGCTGGAGGGCCGTGTTGCTTCGGTGTCATCTGGTCCAAATTGGGGGGCTCTGAATCGTGCCAAAGGTAACTAAATTTCCCCGATTTCGCTCGCACACACGCAAAAACAAAGCAGGCGAGGTCAAGACTTACTACTTTTATGACATGCGCCCTGAGCCTGTCAGAAATTTTGTGTTTGAGGCATACCATTCCCCCAAAGGAGTTACATGCCCCGCACTACAACCAAGTCCGCTGTCAGCGGCAAATCGGCACAGCCGCAAATTTCAGCCAAGCTA
>JBILXX010000041.1:0-29269 GCA_044378095.1 Polaromonas sp. | reverse complement strand
AGTAGCTTGGCTGAAATTTGCGGCTGTGCCGATTTGCCGCTGACAGCGGACTTGGTTGTAGTGCGGGGCATGTAACTCCTTTGGGGGAATGGTATGCCTCAAACACAAAATTTCTGACAGGCTCCAGTAGAGGCCTCAAGTGAGTTGGCCGCGATGTCCGATTACTTAGGAACACTCCAAGTCGGCCATCAAATTGACTTCTACTTACGACAGATAGCACAGTTGGAGCGAAACAATCGAAGAAACTCCTGGAAAGCCGCGCTATATGAGGCGGCATCTGAATCAGTTTGGTACCGAGAGGGTGGCTACCGGCGACCTGCTTAAGGACGCAGGCCAAACGCTTCTCATACATTGAATATTGTCCTCATCGCCCCGCACCCGTCCATCCTTCTGCAACCGAATAATCTACCCAATAGGCGGTAGGGTCGCGTCCACTCCGCGAATCACGCCATCCCTGCGGAACTGTGCAAACACTTCCAACGTCGCGCGAAAGGCGTAGTTGCGGTAGATGACGATGAAGACCAACTGTGCTGCGGGCAGAATGCAGCGTTTAGCAATGGTGGGGGCTAGAACGCGGCTTACTCAAACTGGTCAGGCAACCACCTCAGCCACCCGCTCCACCACCCCAATCCGATCCAGCGCCCCAGCCAGATTAGCCACCGTCTTGTCCACGTTGTGCCACTTGTCCAGGCCAAACAGGCCGACGCGGAATGTCATGAAGTCAGCGCCTTCGTCGCATTGCAGGGGCACGCCGGCGGCGGTTTGCAGGCCTTGGGCCAAAAACTTTTTGCTGGACTGGATGTCCGGGTCGGTGGTGTAGCTGACAACCACGCCGGGGGCTTTGAAGCCTTCGGCGGCGACGCTTTTCAGGCCGCGGCTTTCGAACAGCTCGCGTACCTGGCTGCCCAGCGCCATTTGCTCGGCGCGGACTTTGGCAAAGCCGTGATCTCTAGTTTCTTTCATCACGTCGCGCAGGCGGGTCAAGGCGTCGGTGGGCAGGGTGGCGTGGTAGGCGTGGCCGCCTTTTTCATAGGTTTCCATGATCTGCAGCCACTTTTTCAAATCGCAGGCAAAGCTGGAGCTGGTGGTGGCGTCAATGGCGGTGCGTGCGCGTTCGCTCAGCATGACCATGGCGCAGCAGGGCGAGCTGCTCCAGCCTTTTTGCGGGGCCGATATCAGCACATCAACACCCGTGGCCTGCATGTCGACCCACATCGCGCCGGATGCAATGCAGTCAAGCACAAACAAACCGCCGACGGCATGCACGGCATCAGCCACAGCACGCAGGTAGCCGTCGGGCAGCATCATGCCGGCAGATGTTTCAACATGCGGGGCAAAGACCAGGGCTGGCTTTTCTTTGGCAATCGCGGCTTGCACTTCGGCAATCGGTGCCGGTGACCAGGGCTCCTGCGCGCCTTTGCTGGCTTGGCGGGCTTTGAGCACGGTGTGCGACGCGGGGATGCTGCCCATGTCAAAAATCTGCGTCCAGCGGTAGCTGAACCAGCCGTTGCGAATGACCATGACATGCTTGCCTGCGGCAAACTGGCGAGCCACAGCCTCCATGCCGTAGGTGCCGCTGCCGGGTACCAGTACCGCAGACGGCGCTTTATAGACATCTTTCAACATGCTGGAGATGTCCGTCATCACATGCTGGAAGCTTTTTGACATGTGGTTGAGCGAGCGGTCGGTGTAAACGACCGCGAATTCGAGCAGGCCGTCAGGGTCAACGTTGGGCAGGAGTCCGGGCATGGTGTGTCTCTTGTGTAGTTATAAAAGTCGGGCGACTAGATTAGCACGGGGCAGGGTTTTGCGTACGGGCTGCTGTTGACAGCGCAATGTGGGTTTAGCTGCGAAAAAATAGCTACTTATTTAGTAGCTGCTTGCGCCCGTATTTATTGGATTTCAGGCCATTTTGATGCCTGAAAACGGCCTAAAACCGGCAAAAATAGCCTTGCCAGGCGCGCGCCAGGCACATTTTGTGTAAAAACAGGCCATGACACACCCAAGCACCTCAAACTGGCTCGATGCCGCCCGAGCCCACTGGAACTGGCGCGGCCAGACCCGCCCGCCGTTTGCCGCCATCCCCGGCCCAGGCCAGGTGTCGGTGTGGGACTTTCCGCGCCCACCCCGGCTGGTGCGAGACAGCCGTGAAGTGGTCATAAGCTGGGGCGATGTGCCCGTTGCGCGTACCAGCCGTGCGGTGCTGGTGCTGGAGACCGCGCACCCGCCCAGCTTTTACATCCCGTGGGCAGACGTGAACCGCGAATTGCTGCAGCCCAGCCGGGGCAGCTCGTTTTGTGAATGGAAGGGGCCCGCCAGCTACTGGTCACTGGTTAATGGCGCACGCAGCCTGCCGGGCGTGGCCTGGAGCTACCCCAAACCGCTGGAGGGCGCAGAACTGATAGCGGAGGGCGTGGCTTTTTACCCCACCAGCCTGAACTGCACCGTCAATGGTGAACCCGTGACGCCGCAGCCCGGCGGCTTTTACGGCGGGTGGATCACGCCTGAACTGGTCGGGCCCTTCAAGGGTGAGGCGGGGACGCAGGGCTGGTGAGGCTGGCCAGCAAGCCGGGCAGCGCAGCCATGTCAGTGAACACACACACAGCACCGGCAGCCAGCAGCTCAGCCGGTGCGCTGTGCCCTGCAGTGGGCGGGCTGTAACCCAACACCGCGCAACCTGCCGCGACGCCAGCCCTGGCACCAATGACGGAATCTTCAATGACCGCGCAGCGATTGGCGCTGACCCCCAAAGCCGCGGCAGCGGCCAGGTACACATCAGGGAAAGGCTTGGACCTGGGCAGCTCGTGACCACTGAAGATATGGCCTTTGAAGTAAGGCATCAAACCGCATTTTTCCAGCTGCAGCTCGACCTTGTAGCGGTCAGCCCCGGATGCGCAGGCGATTCGGCCGGCGTACTTTGCATGAATGCTTGCAACGGCTTGGACCGCGCCTTCAATCGGCTGCACACCCGCTACCAAACCTTCGTTGCGTCGCGCCCAAAAGCGCTGCAGCCACTCAGCCGTCAAGGGCTGACCGGTGTTGGCTTCAATCAGCGCACGTTCATCCTTGACGGCTTTGCCAATAAAAAGCCGCATGCATTCAGCGGGCGTCAGCTCCCAGCCAGCCTCGGCCAGCATGTCCCGCAACACGCCATTGGTGATGGGTTCGCTGTCCACCAGCACGCCATCGCAGTCAAACAGGACGGCGTCAAATGTCATAAGGGTCATTTTGGATGCTATTGAATCAGGAGCTGCTTGCGCCCGTATTGATTGGTCAAAAGGCATAAAACATGCCTGAAAACGGCCTTGAAATGTGGTTTTTACCGCAAATCGCCGTCCACATAGTACCAACGCCCGGCGTCGCGAACAAAGCGGCTTGTTTCATGAATGCGCGCACCACGTCCACCTGTACGGTAGCGGGCGACAAACTCGACCTCGGCATGGTCAGCGTCCGTCAGAACGTGACGCCGCACGTCCAGGCCCAGCCATTTGGTGCCTTCGTCTGGTGAGACTTCGACAGGCCGGGTGCTGGCGTGCCAGGTGGCTAGCAGGTAGTCAGCGCGTTTCAGTACAAAAGCGCTGTAACGCGAGCGCATCAGGCTTTCGGCGTCTGGCGCCGGGGTGTTGTCAAAGTCATCAAGATAACTGGCGCAGCAGGTCGCAAATGCCAGCGGCTTTTTGGATGCGCTTAACTTGCCGCAGGGGCAGGCTTGCTCAGGCAAGGTCAAGCGACTTCAAGCCAGTGCTCGGCCAATGATGATCTTCTGCACATCCGACGTGCCTTCGTAAATCTGGCACACGCGGACGTCGCGGTAAATGCGTTCGACAGGAAAGTCGCTCACATAACCGTAGCCGCCCAATGTTTGCAGGGCTGCGCTGCACACTTGTTCAGCCATCTCGCTGGCAAACAGCTTGGCCATGGCGGCTTCTTTCAGGCAGGGCAGGCCTGCGTCGCGCAGGGCGGCGGCGTGCCAGGTGAGCTGCCGGGCGGCTTCAATTTGGGTGGCGCAGTCGGCCAGGCGGAAACCCACCGCCTGGTGGTTGATGATGGCGCTGCCAAAGCTGGTGCGGTCTTTGGCGTAGGCCAAGGCCACGTCAAACGCGCTGCGCGCCATGCCGATGCTTTGCGCGGCGATGCCGATGCGCCCGCCTTCAAGTGCGCTCAGGGCAATTTTGTAGCCTTCGCCTTCGTTGCCAATCAGGCTGTCGTGCGGGACGCGGCAGTTGTCAAAGTTGACCTGTGCGGTGTCGCTGGAGTGCTGGCCCAGCTTGTCTTCCAGCCGGTCGGCGCTGTAGCCGGGGGCGCTGGTCGGCACGATGAAGGCGCTCATGCCTTTTTTGCCTGCGCCTTTGTCGGTCACGGCAATGACGATGGCGACGTGACCGTTTTTACCGCTGGTGATGAACTGCTTGACGCCGTTGATGACGTAACCGTCCGCGTCTTTGCTGGCGGTGGTTTTGAGCGACGACGCATCACTGCCCGCATGCGGCTCGGTTAAACAAAACGCGCCCAGCATGTGGCCCTGCGCCAGCGGGGTGAGCCACTGCTTTTGCTGCTGCGCATTGCCGTAGCGCATCAAGATGGCGTTGACCGGGCAGTTGGTCACGCTGATGGCCGTGCTGGTACCGCCGTCGCCCGCGGCGATTTCTTCAATCACCACCGCCAGCGTTAAATAGTCCAGCCCCGCACCGCCAAGGTCATCAGGCACGCAGATGCCGTAAGCGCCTAGCGCGGCCAGGCCTTTGTGCGCCTCAACCGGAAAGGTGTGCGCTTTGTCCCATTTGGCGGCGTTGGGCCAGAGTTCTTGCATGGCGAAGTCGCGGACGGCTTCGCGCACCTGATTTTGCTCATTATTCAGTATCAAAACGGGCTCCAGACCAATAAATGCAGGTGCAAGCAGCTATAAACTTTATAGTAATTCAAATCAACTCAATAGCCAGAGCCGTACCCTCACCACCGCCAATGCACAGCGTGGCGATGCCCTTTTTCAAGCCCCGCGCTTTCAGTGCATAGATCAGCGTGACGATGATGCGCGCGCCGCTGACCCCAATCGGGTGGCCCAAGGCGCATGCGCCGCCGTTGACGTTGACGATGTCGTGGCTGATGCCCAGCTCGGTCATGGCAGCCATCGGCACCACGGCAAAGGCTTCATTGACTTCCCACAGGTCAACGTCTTTGACCGTCCAGCCGATTTTCTTGAGCAGCTTGTTGACAGCGCCAACTGGCGCGGTGGTAAACCATTCAGGCACTTGCGCAAAGGTGGCGTGGCCGACGATACGGGCAATCGGTGTTGCGCCCAGTTCTTTGGCGGTTGATTCACGCGCCAGCACCAAGGCTGCAGCGCCGTCGTTGATCGACGAGCTGGACGCAGCGGTGATCGTGCCGTCTTTTTTAAACGCCGGTTTGAGTCCGGCGATTTTGTCGAGCTTGACTTTGCCTGGGCCTTCGTCGATGGAAACAACGACATCGCCGGCACGGGTTTTGACGGTGACGGGTGTGATCTCCGCCGCAAACGCGCCTGAAGCCGTCGCGGCCTTGGCACGGTTCACGCTGGTGGTGGCAAACGCGTCTTGCGCTTCGCGGGTGAACTTGTACTTGTCAGCGCACTGCTCGCCAAAGGTGCCCATGGCGCGGCCTGGCTCGTAGGCGTCTTCCAGGCCGTCGAGCATCATGTGGTCATAAATGCGGTCATGCCCAATGCGAATGCCGCTGCGCCCTTTGAGCAGCAGGTGCGGCGCGTTGGTCATGCTTTCCATGCCGCCCACCACCATCACATCACGGCTGCCCGCCACTAACTGGTCATGCGCCAGCAGTGTGGCCTCCATGCCCGAGCCGCACATTTTTGACAGCGTGACCGCGCCCGCGCTGGCAGGCAAGCCACCTTTGAAGCCGGCCTGGCGTGCAGGCGCCTGGCCCTGCCCGGCCATCAGGCAGTTGCCAAACAGCACCTCATCAACCTTGTCAGCCGCGATGCCAGAACGCTCGACCGCGGCTTTGATGGCTGCACCGCCCAGGTCGTGTGCTGACAGCGACGCGAAGTCGCCTTGAAATGCGCCCATGGGGGTGCGGGCTGCGCCCAGGATGACGATGGGGTCTTGCATGGTGTTTTTCCTTTACAAATAAATTTTGAATCAATCAACCGAAATGTTTTTGGCCTGCGCAAACCGCTTGTCCTGCTCATACGGGAACACATCAAACACATGCCCCGCCTGAATGCGTGACTGATGGTTTTGCCAGAAGGCGGCGTCCAGCAAGTCGCCGTGGTGCTGCATGAACACACCGCGTACCGCGTCGTTGCCCAACAGGAAAGGCCCAAAGGTTTCAGGAAACACATCTTTGGGCCCGACCGAATACCAGATCTCTCCGCTCATTTCGTCTTCTTCATTGCGCGGCGCGGGCACCTTGCGGAATTTGCAGTCGGTGATGTATTCAATCTCGTCGTAGTCGTAAAACACCACCTTGCCGTGGCGCGTGATGCCAAAGTTTTTCCACAGCATGTCGCCAGGAAAGATATTGGCCGCCACCAGGTCTTTAATCGCGTTGCCATACTCCACCACCGCGCGTTCAATCTGGTCTTTGGCAGCAGGCTCCTCAACACCCGCATCAAAGGCTTCCTGCAAATAGATGTTCAGCGGAATCATGCGGCGCTCAATGTACACATGCTTGATGATGACTTCAACCTGGCCATCACCGTCGCGGTCAGAAATCTCCAGCTGGCTGGGGGCGAATTTTTCAATCTCGGCAATCAGCTCGTCGTCAAATCGGGCGCGCGGGAAAGCCACCTCGCTGTACTCCTGCGTGTCGGCCATGCGGCCCACGCGGTCGTGCTGTTTGACCAATAAATATTTGCTTTTGATCTGCTCGCGCGTGGTGTCTTTTTGCGGCGGGTAATAGTCCTTGATGACCTTGAAAACATAAGGGAAGCTGGGCAAGTCAAACACCAGCATGACCATGCCCTTGATGCCCGGCGCAATGCGAAACTTGTCGGTCGAGTGCCGCAGGTGGTACAGAAAGTCGCGGTAGAAAAGTGTCTTGCCCTGCTTGGCCAGGCCCAGTGCGTTGTAAATCTCGGCACGTGGCATGCGCGGCATCATGCTGCGCAAAAACTGCACATAGGCCGACGGTATGCCCATGTCCACCATGAAGTAGGCGCGTGCAAAGCTGAACAAAATCAGCAGGTCGTCTTCACCAAACAGCGCCGCATCGATCACCAGTTTGCCGCTCTTGTTGTGTAGCAGAGGCAGGGCTACCGGGACTTCGTTAAAACCATTGATGATTTTGCCAACAACGTAGGCGCCTTTGTTGCGGTAAAACAAACTGGACAGCACCTGAATTTGAAAGTTGGCGCGCAGCTTGACATCACCCAGGCGCTTTTGCAGCGCGTCAACCACATAGCCCGCATCGCGCGGCAGGTTCTCAAACTCCAGCCGCAAACCAAAGTCTTGCACCAGCTTGATGACGTTGGTCTGTAGCGTTTCAGTGCTGGGGTAGTAGGCGCGGTACGTCGGGTCGGCGGTGGGTTCTTCGTTTTCGATGTATTCAGTGCTGACGGCGGGCCGCACAAAAATAAAGTTGTTCTGAAAATAACTGCGGTGCAATATTTTGGTCGTGACCGAATTGAAAAACGTCTCGGCCAGTTCAGGCTGCTGGTGATTCACCAGCAGGCCGATGTAATGCAGCTTGACCTGCTGCCACACGTCCATGGTTTGCTCGCCACCTTTGAACTCGCGCTCCAGCCGCATCGATGCCTCACGCACGCGCAGGTCGTAAAACTCGATCCGCTCACGCTGGGCCCGCTGCTGGCCGTGCCAGTCTGCGGTTTCAAACCGGTGCTTGGCACGGGCTGATTCGGTGCGGAACAACTGGTAGTGGCGGTTAAATCCGTCCATCATGGCTTTGGCAATGTCGTAGGCAACCGAGGAGTCTAGGCGTTGAGGGAACATGCGGATCGGTGTCAGTTTTTTATTGGGAGACCAAGCTGCTTGCGCTGCCCTGGTTTGACTTGCGGTCGAACAGCTTGACCACTGCAGCATCATGCAGGCTGTGCAATTGCTCGGGGCCTGACACAGACATCAGCAGGTCTTGCAGCAAGCCATCATGCACACCATAAATCCAGCCATGAACGGTCACAACGCGTCCGCGCGCCCATGCGTCCTGCATCACCGTGCTGTGGCACACGTTCACGACCTGCTCAATCACATTGAGCTCGCACAAAATATCAAGTCGCTCGTGTGGTTCTGCAGCGCGCAGCCGATCCTGATAACGGTCACGTACATCCTGAATGTGCCGGATCCAGTTGTCTGCCAGGCCAATGCGCGCGTTCTGCAAGGCTGCCTGGACACCACCACAACCGTAATGTCCGCAGACGATGACATGCTCTACCTCCAGCATATCCACTGCATACTGGATGGTTGACAGTGCATTCAAATCACTGTGAACGACCACATTGGCAATATTGCGGTGAACAAAAACCTCACCGGGCTCCAGGCCCGTGATCTGGTTGGCAGGCACCCGGGAGTCGCTGCACCCTATCCACATGTAACGTGGCTTTTGCTGCTCTGACAAATTGGTAAAAAACTGGGGGCGTTCACGCACCGTTTGCGCAGCCCAGGTTCGGTTATGTTGAAGCAGATGACGCAGTGGCATGACAGTCTTTCGGGACTACATCGTCTCCGCAAACAGCTCGCGTCCAATCAGCATGCGCCTGATTTCACTGGTGCCAGCACCAATTTCGTACAGCTTGGCATCACGCCACAGGCGGCCCAGCGGGTAGTCGTTGATGTAGCCGTTGCCGCCGAAAATCTGCACGCCCTCGCCAGCCATCCAGGTGGCTTTTTCGGCGCACCACAAAATGACCGATGCGCAGTCTTTGCGTACCTGGCGCACGTGCTCTGTGCCCAGCATGTCGAGGTTTTTGCCCACGGTGTAGCAAAACGCCCTGCCCGCCTGCAACACGGTGTACATGTCGGCGACTTTGCCCTGAATCAACTGAAATTCGCCAATGCTCTGGCCAAACTGTTTACGGTCGTGAATGTAGGGCACGACGCTGTCCATGACAGACTGCATGATGCCGATGGGCCCGGCGGCCAGCACAGCGCGTTCGTAGTCCAGCCCGCTCATCAGCACCTTGGCACCGCCGTTCAGGCCACCCAGTATCTGGCCGCTTGGCACTTCAACATTGTTGAACACCAACTCGCCGGTGTGGCTGCCGCGCATGCCGAGCTTGTCGAGCTTTTGCGCGCATGAAAAGCCCTTCATGCTTTTTTCAATCAAAAACGCGGTCACGCCGCGCGCACCCAACTCAGGCTCCGTCTTTGCATACACCACCAGCGTGTCTGCGTCCGGGCCGTTGGTGATCCACATCTTGGTGCCGTTGAGCAGGTAATAGCCGCCCTTGTCTTCTGCTTTGAGCTTCATGCTGATGACATCGCTGCCAGCGCCAGGCTCGCTCATGGCCAGTGCGCCAACATGCTCGCCTGTGATCAACCTGGGCAGGTACTTTTGACGTTGTTCTTCAGTCCCATTGCGCTTGATCTGATTCACGCACAGGTTACTGTGCGCGCCGTAGCTCAAACCCACCGATGCGCTGGCGCGGCTGATTTCTTCCATCGCAATCATGTGCGCCAGGTAGCCCATGCCAGCACCACCGTACTCTTCACTCACTGTGATGCCCAGCACGCCGAGTGCGCCCATTTTTTGCCACAGGTCGGCCGGGAACAGGTCGTTTTTGTCAATCTCGGCGGCGCGCGGGGCAATTTCGCTTTGTGCAAAGTCACGCACAGCGTCGCGCAGCGCGTCAATGTCTTCACCGAGTTGAAAGTTCAGGCCAGGCAAGTCAGTCATGTTGTTGCTTTCAGTTCAATATGTTTTGTTAACAGGAACAATGGTTTGCTGCATCACGGCACATGGCGTTTGTTTGCCGCCGGCATCCACATGCGTGACCTCGGCGGTGGTTACGATGATGCGCTTGCCCGCCTTGACGACGCGGCCAATGGCTCGCAACTCACCGCCGGTAAAGCTGGCCAGAAAGTTGATTTTGTACTCGACCGTGGTGACTTCCATGTCAGGCGGTGCAACTGTCAGTGCGGCATAGCCGCCCGCAATGTCGGCCAGGGTGCCCATGGCCCCACCATGAAAGCTGCCCTGCTGCTGGGACACCCGCTCTGAATGCGCCATAGACACTTCACACAAACCAGGTTCCACCCGCAACAGTTTGGCCCCCAGGTTTTGCATCATGCCCTGGCGCAGAAAACTTGTCTCTATGCGCTTGTAAAGCTCATCAGAATTGGGAACGGTCATGGTTTTTAGTTGACGTTTACGTAAACGTCAATTATCCCTTATTTCATCTTTGGGGCGATTTTTTCCGACTTCACCAGCAGCGCCTTGGCTTCTTTTTCATGGCTGCGTATCTCAGCCAGATTGGCTTGCAAGTCAATCAGCTGCGCCTCCAGCTTGATTCGATGATCCGTCAGCACCTCTAAAAATTTGCGCATTTGCGGAGCGGTGTCGCGCGGGCTGTCGTACGAGTCAATGATCTCTTTGGCCTCAACCAGTGAAAAACCCAGCCGTTTGGCACGCAGCGTGAGTTTGAGGCGCGTACGATCCCGAGGCGTGTACACCCGGTTGCGGCCGCCCGCGCCTTCGCGCTGGGGCTGCAGCAGGCCCATGTCTTCATAAAAGCGCATGGCGCGCGTGGTCAGGTCAAACTCTTTGGCCAGGTCGCTGATGGTGTAAGTGGTGGGCATGTGGATGACGTCGATGCTGGGCTAAGGTTACTATGACGTTTACGTAAACGTCAAACACCGCGAATATTACATGAACCTTCTAGAACAACAACTCGACTACCCGCTGGGTGATGCTTTGCCCGATGAGGGCGGCGCCATGGAAGTTGTACCGGGCGTTAAATGGATTCGCATGGTGCTGCCCTTTGCGCTGAACCACATCAACCTGTGGCTGCTGCGCGATGAGATGGACGACCCGCACGCTGAGGGCGAAAAACTGCAAGGCTGGACAGTGGTGGACTGCTGCATCAGCCGGGCTGAGTCAAAAGCGCAGTGGGAAACCATTTTTGCCACCCAGCTGGAAGGCCTGCCCATTTTGCGCGTCATTGTCACGCACATGCACCCGGACCACATTGGCCTGGCGCACTGGCTTTGCGAGCGCTGGACAACGCCAACCCACACGTGCCGGCTGTGGGTCAGCGCAACCGACTACAACATGGCTCGCATCGGCTCTCAGTCCACCACCGGTTTTGGCGGTGACAGTGCAGCGCTGTTTTTTGCATCACACGGGCTGACCGACCCCGACTCCATGGCCAAAATCAGGGCGCGTACTGGCTACTACCCCGGCATGGTGCCCGATGTGCCCAAGAGTTATGTGCGGCTGATGGACGGCAAGGCAGTGGCTATCGGGGCGGGTAGCAATCGCCACGACTGGCGCTGCATCAGCGGCTACGGCCATGCACCAGAGCACATTGCCCTGTTCTGTGAGTCGCTGAATGTTCTGATCAGCGGCGACATGATCCTGCCGCGCATTTCCACCAACGTCAGCGTTTATGACCTGGAGCCCGAAGCCAATTCGCTGCGGCTTTTCCTGGAGTCCATTGACAAATATTTACCCTTGCCTGAAGACACGCTGACTTTGCCCTCGCACGGCAAGCCGTTTCGCGGCCTGCACACACGCATCCAGCAGCTGCATGACCACCACCGCGACCGGCTGGCCGAGGTGATGGACGCCTGCCTTGACAAGCCGTGCAGCGCGGCAGACATTTTGCCCGTCATGTTCAAGCGAGAGCTTGATTTGCACCAGACCACGTTTGCCATGGGCGAAGCATTGGCGCATTTGCATATGCTGTGGTTTGAGGGGAAGTTGCAGCGGCGACAGTCTGAGGATGGTATCTACAGGTTCGCCGCCCAATAAGTTCTACCAGCGCCTCACCACCTGGGCGTGCCTTCGTCCTTGAGCTGACTGCGCAGCTCGGCGTAGTCAGGTACCACCGCGCGCACGGTGTCCCAAAAGCGCGGGCTGTGGTCCATCACGCGCAGGTGGCTCAGCTCGTGCACCACCACGTAGTCAATGACGGACTGTTTGAAGTGAATCAGCCGCCAGTTCAGCCGAATCGAGCCGTCGGCACTGGCGCTGCCCCAGCGCGTGCCTGCGCTGCTCAAACTCAGTTTGCGCCACTGCACGTTCAGTGTGGGTGCAAAGTGGTTCAGGCGCTCGGTAAATATCCGCTTGGCCTGACGCATCAGCCAGGCTTGCACCGCGTCCTTGATCTGGTCGGGTGTGGCGGTGTGGCTCAAGCCAACGTGCAGCGTGAAATGCGTGACTCCCGGCAAGGTGTCCGCTCCGCTTTTGAGCTCTGCGCCAACGCCGCCAAAGGCATGGCGCGGGTCCAGCACCACAATGACCTGTTCGCCTAAAAAAGGCAGCGTGGTCCCGTCTTTCCAGTCAATGCGGGCGGACTCCAGGCGGTCATGCCGGGCACGGGTTTCTTGCAACTTTTTGATGATCCAGGCGGATTTTTCAAGAACCGCCTTGTCAATCTCATACAGGGGCACCCACTTGGGCGCACTCACCGTGAGGCCGTCTGCACCGACTGAAAAGCCAATGGTTCGGCGCTTGCCGCGTCTGAATTGGTAGGCTACCGCAATGCCGTCCAGCAGCGTGTCACGACTGGCGCGCGGGTGGGCAAAGGTGGCTGGAGCCAAAGCCTGGTGCAAGGTTTGCGTTGGCAGCGCCGCATCATCCGCTACGTTATCAGGATCTGCTTGCACCCGTATTTGTTGGCCCGGAGGCTGTTTTGAGTCCTCAAAAACGGCCTTTTCAGTGTTTTTTGGCAGTTTTTCGGGCGCTGGCTCGAACAAATCCAGCGTCAATTGAAACAGCCGCTGCAGCATGACGGTTTACCGGCTTGCCAGCTCGGGATAGGCTTCGGGGTCCAGCCGGCGTACCTCGGCCTCAATCCAGGCTTCGACCTCGCGCATCAGCTCGTCGGGCTGGCGGCCTGCGCTAGGGATGGGCTTGCCGATTGAAATGTCCACAATCCCCGGCTTTTTAATGAAGGCTTTGCGTGGCCAGCATTTGGCAGACGTCACCGCCACCGGTATCACCGGCGCACCGGTTTCAATCGCCAGCCGCGTGCCGCCCGATTTGTAGACCCCTTTTTGACCTCGCGGGATGCGCGTGCCCTCTGGGAACATGATGACCCAAACGCCCTGCGCCATCAGGCGCTTGCCTTGTTCAACCACCTTGGTAAAAGCCTGGGCGCGCTGGCTGCGGTCAATGTGAATCATGTCCATGCGCGACATGGCCCAGCCGAAAAACGGCACGTACAGCAGCTCTTTTTTAAACACAAACGCCAGCGGGTGCGGCATGAGGGTGACCATCGAGAAAGTTTCCCAGGTGCTCTGGTGCTTGACCAGCAGCACGCAACTGCCCAGCTCGGTGGTGGGCAGGTTTTCCATTCCGGTCACGCGGTTTTGAATGCCCAAAATCACCGTGCCGCCCGTCACCGCCAGGCGCAGCCAGCCCGCGCACAGCCAGTACACCTGCGTGCTGCTGCCAAACAGTGAAAAAATCAAAACAGCGATGGCCCACGGCACCACGGTGATGATCATCCACAGCATGTGAAGGACGGAGCGAATCAGGTTCATAAAAACTTTATGCGGCGACAGCGCTGCGCTGAAGAAGGTGGTCAACAAAGGCCGACAAGTCGGTATGAAAGAGCGTGCCAGCAGGCAAACCGTCAGGCTGGCCACCGCTGCGGTAGCGCTCGGATTTACCTGTCAACACCAGGTGTGGCTCACAGCCCGCGCTGCTTCCTGCCTGCAAGTCACGCGCCGAGTCGCCTGCAGTTGGCACATCTTTGAGCGGCACACCAAAGCGGCTGCCGATCTGCTCGAACAAACCCGGCAACGGCTTGCGGCAATTGCAGCTTTCTTCAGGCGCGTGCGGGCAGTAAAAAACCGCGTCAATCCTGCCACCCACAGCCGCCAGCATCTTGTGCATTTTGGCGTGCATGGCGTTGAGCGATGCGACATCAAACAGCCCGCGCCCCAGGCCCGACTGGTTGGTCGCCACCACCACATGCCAGCCCGCCTGGTTAAGCCGCGCAATCGCCTCCAGCGCGCCCGGCAGCGGCTGCCACTCTTCAGGTGTTTTGACGTATTCGTCACTGTCAGAGTTGATGGTGCCGTCGCGGTCAAGGATGACAAGTTTCATGGGGTGAGGCTCAGGCAGCGAGTTTGGAAAGATCAGCCACGCGGTTCATGGCGTTGTGCAGCATGGCCAGCAGGCCCAGGCGGTTCAGACGCAAGTCCATTTGCTCGGCATTGACCATCACACCATTGAAAAAGTCATCCACCGGCGCACGCAGCGCCGCCAGGGTTTGCAGCGATGCGGTGTAGTCGCCGGCTTCAAACTGCGCGTTGGCTTTGGGCACCACCTCGCTCATGGCCTTGTACAACGCGATTTCGGCTGGTTCTGCCAGCAGTATTTCACTGACGTGGGCATCAACGGCATCGCCTTTTTTCAGGATGTTGCTGATGCGTTTGTTGGCAGCGGCCAGGGCGGGGGCTTCGGGTAGAGCTGCGAAGGCGCGAACTGCGGCCAGGCGCTTGGGAATTTCAGCTAGGCGCTGAGGACGCAAGGCTAGCACAGCATCGACTTCCTGAGCGCTATAGCCTTGCTCGCGTAGAGAGCCCGCAAGGCGGTCGTATATGAAGTCTGCCAACGGCTTCGCGGCCTCAAAATTCAAATAGACCGAAGAAGAGGCATTGCCACCTGCATCCGCAATCGCTTTATTTGCCGCTCCCCACTGAGCATCTTCAAAAGCGTTAGCTAGCAGTGCATCCAAATCCAATAGAAGATTTTTCTCGACCAACATCCGCACCACACCCAGCGCATGCCTGCGCAATGCAAACGGGTCTTTGTCCCCCGTCGGCAAATTGCCAATGCCAAACATGCCGACCAGCGTTTCCAGCTTGTCCGCCAGTGCCACCACCGCACCAACCTCATTGCGCGGCAACTCATCGCCCGCAAAGCGCGGTTTGTAATGGTCTTCAATCGCGTCGGCGACGTCTGCACTCAAACCATCGTTGAGCGCGTAGTAGCGGCCCATCGTGCCTTGCAGCTCGGGGAATTCGCCCACCATGTCAGTAACGAGGTCGGTCTTGGCCAGTTGCGCGGCTTGGTCTGCTTTTTTCGCCAGCACGTCGCCGCCCAGTTGCTGGCCAATTGCCTTGGCAATCGCCCGCACACGCTCAACCCGGTCGCCCTGCGAGCCCAGCTTGTTGTGATAGACCACCTTGCCAAGGCCCTCAACCCGCCACCGCAACGTCTTTTTACGGTCCTGGTCAAAAAAGAACTTGGCGTCGGCCAGGCGTGGGCGAACCACGCGCTCGTTGCCGCCAATCACAAAGCTTGCATCTTTGGGGCTGATGTTGCTGACAACCAAAAATTGGTGGGTCAGCTTGCCAGCCGAATCCAGCAGCGGGAAGTATTTCTGATTCGCCTTCATGGTCAGAATCAGACATTCTTGCGGCACGTCCAGAAATTCTTTTTCAAACTCACACACCAACACGTTGGGGCGCTCAACCAGCGCGGTGACTTCATCTAACAGCGCGTCGTCGTCAATCGGTTTGCAGTTACCCACCTTGGCAGCTGCAGCATCCAGCTGCCGAACAATCTCGGCACGGCGCTCGGCAAAGCTGGCAATGACCGCACCATCTTTGGCCAGCGTGGCGGCATAGCTGTCGGCATGCTGCAAGACGACCGGGTCAACGGCTGCCTCAAATCGGTGGCCGTGGGTGGTGTTACCGGCTTTTAAGCCCAGCGCCTCAATCGCCACAACATCAGCGCCGTGCAAAGCCACCAGGCCATGCGCAGGCCGGACAAACTTCACGTCGCTCCAGCCGTCAGCCAATTGATACGTCATGACTTTGGGAATCGGCAATTTGGCAATCGCTTCAAGCAGGGCTTTTTGCAGGCCTTCCGCCAGCGTGGCACCTTTGACGAGACTGTCATAAAACAGCGCCTCAGCTTTGCCATCAGGGGCGCGCTTCAAACCTGCCACGCTGGAGGCATCAGCACCCAGCGCCGCGAGTTTTTTGAGCAATGCGGGTGTGGCATTACCGTCAGCACCCAAACCCACCGCAACAGGCATGAGCTTTTGCGACACCGCTTTGTCTGCGGCGTGCGGCAAAACATATGTCACATGCGCAGCAAGGCGGCGAGGCGAGGCGAATGAGGTCAAGGCTGATTCAACGGTCGTCAGCCCCTGCGCCTTGAGCTGTTCAAACAGCACACCCGCAAACGCATCACCCAGCTTTTTCAACGCCTTGGGCGGCAGCTCTTCTACAAACAGTTCGACCAACAGGTTCTTCGTTGTCATTCTTATGCGGCCTTCTTCGTCATCTGTTCCACCCACTCACGCGGCGCCATGGGAAAGCCCAGGCGTTCACGGCTCTCGTAATAGCTTTGTGCCACGCTGCGCGCCAGGTTGCGGATGCGGCCAATGTAGGCGGCGCGTTCTGTCACGCTGATAGCGCCGCGTGCATCGAGCAAATTAAAGCTGTGCGCGGCTTTTAAAACCTGCTCGTAGGCGGGCAAAGCGAGTTGCACCTCCATCAAATGCTTGGCCTGCTTTTCGTGCGCGGTGAATGCCGTGAACAGGAAGTCAGCGTCGCTGTGCTCGAAGTTATAGGTGGATTGCTCAACCTCGTTTTGTTTGTACACGTCACCGTAACTGAGGCCTTCCGTCCACTTGAGGTTGTAGACGTTGTCCACCCCTTGCAGGTACATGGCCAGGCGCTCCAGACCGTAGGTGATCTCGCCCGTGATGGGTTTGCAGTCAATGCCGCCGACTTGCTGAAAGTAGGTGAACTGGGTGACTTCCATGCCGTTGAGCCAGACCTCCCAGCCCAAGCCCCAGGCGCCCAGGGTTGGGTTTTCCCAGTCGTCTTCGACAAAGCGGATGTCGTTTTGCTTCAAGTCAAAACCCAGCGCCTCCAGGCTGCCCAGGTACAGCTCCAAAATGTTGGCGGGTGCGGGTTTGAGCACGACCTGGTACTGGTAATAGTGTTGCAAGCGATTGGGGTTCTCGCCATAGCGGCCGTCTTTGGGGCGGCGGCTGGGCTGCACGTAGGCGGCCTTCCAGGGCTCGGGGCCCAGGGCGCGCAAAAAGGTGGCGGTGTGCGATGTGCCTGCGCCGACTTCCATGTCGTAGGGCTGGAGCAGTGCGCAGCCTTGTTTGGCCCAATAGCTTTGCAGGGTGAGGATGATGTCTTGAAAACTTAGCATTCGGCTATTTTATAGGCACTTCAGGTCGGTTTTTGCCTCAAAAAAGGCCGTTTTTACCTATCAAATCGGCCTTTAGCCCAATAGAATCGTGCGCAAGAAGCTCCTAAAACAATAGCGGCGATTAACACCCGCCAAGGCCATAGCCCAAAGCGTGCCGCCCACCAGGCATAGGGCGTGATGCCGCTGCGGCCTTCCACCTCGCCGACCAGCACGCCGCGTGTGTGGCGCGGCAGCAAATGGGTCACGCGACCGGTGTGGTCAATGATGGCAGTGGCGCCGGTGTTGGTGGCGCGGACCATGGGCCGCTCAAACTCGATGGCGCGCATGCGCGAGATGTTCAGGTGCTGGTCAATGGCAATCGTGTTGCCAAACCAGGCGATGTTGCTGATGTTGACCATGATCGTCGGGGCTGCGGCGGGGTCGATAAACCGGGCAACGAGTTCTTCACCAAACAAGTCTTCATAACAAATATTGGGGGCGATGCGCTGGCCCTGCCAAATGAGCGACGGCTGGGTGGTAGAGCCGCTGTTGAAGTCTGCCAGCGGGATATTGACGATGGCCAAAAACCATTTAAAGAGCGGATGAACGAACTCGCCGAACGGGACAAGGTGGTGCTTGTCGTATTGGTAAATCGTGTTGGACGTTGATGGCTTGAGAGCAATGGCCGAGTTGGTGTAGCCCTGCTGGCTATTGCCCAGCGGGATGCCGATCAAGGCGGCTGTTTGCGCTGCGCCCGGCGCGGGTTTCATGAAGCGGTTGACCAACGCATCCAGGTAGCCTTCAGGCAACTGGCCGGGTAACAGCGGAATCGCCGTTTCAGGTGTGACGACGAGGGACGTGGTGGCTGCCAGAAGCTGCGATTTGTACCAGGCCAGCGCATCGGGTATGCCGCCCGTGGGTTGAAACTTTTCGTCTTGGGCGATGTTGCCTTGCAGGAGGGTGACGGTGAAGGGTGCTGAAATAACGATTGGGTCTATTGAGTTTTTTAGTTTCCCATTTGGCAACAAGATACTTAGCAAGAAAACAAGTGTCAAAGGTACGAAACGCCCCCAAACAATGCTGAACGCAACCATTGCCGATAGAAAGGTCAGGCCATGCACGCCGACATACGAAATGAAAGTGTCGAGCAAACCGCTTAAATGAGCGTAGCCACCCTCTCCCCAAGGGAAGCCCGTAAACAGCCTCACCCGACACAGTTCGGCAAGTAGCCACAAAGCTGCAAAAAGAACAGCTCGACCTGTCATATTTGCGGGCGCTAGCGCTACAAACGCGGCACAAGCTGCTGCGTAATACAGCGCCAAGAAAGCCGCTAGGCCGACAACAGCAATCACAGCTAGCGGAGTTGCCAGACCACCGTAGGTATGAAGGGAGATAAACAACCACCACCAAGTTGCCACCTGCATAGCGCATGCAAATAGCCAGCCAATAACCGCGCCTTGCTTTTTTGTTTTTGCGCCATTGAGCTGCCACGCCAGAAGCATCATGGCAAACAACTGCATCGCCGACGAAGATTGACCAAACGGCAATAAATAGTTAACCGGCCATGCCATCGAGAATGCGTGGGCGCAACCAGCTACCAAAATAATAGCGAACTGGCGATTGAAAAACCGCAGCATCAATCTGAATCAGTTCAAATCAAGACTGGTCTGCACGCCCACAGGCGCGACCTTGAACCACTTGACCGCACCGCCTTTGGTGTGCAGCACGGTAAATTGCAGGCCGCTCAGGGCAAAGCCTTCGCCGCGCTTGGGCACATGGCCCATGCGGTGCGCGACCAAGCCGCCAATGGTGTCAAAGTCGGCATCGCTGATGGCCACGCCAAAAGCTTCGCTGACGCGTTCAATTGACGTGTCGCCACTGACCCGAAAGCTGCGGTCTGGCAGGCCAAAAATATCGCCGTCGTCTTCGGCAATGTCAAACTCGTCTTCAATCTCGCCAACGATCTGCTCCAGCACGTCTTCAATGGTGATCAGGCCTGCCGTGCGGCCAAACTCGTCAATCACAATCGCGAGATGGTTGCGGTTGCCCCGGAACTCGCGCAGCAAATCGTTCAGGCCCTTGCTCTCGGGCACAAACACGGCCGGTCGCAGCAGCGCCCTGATGTTCAGCTCTGGCGCACGCTGCAATTTCAGCAAGTCCTTGGCCATCAGGATGCCGATGATATTTTCTTTTTCGGCTTCATACACCGGAAAGCGTGAGTGCGCGGTGTCAATCACCAGGTGCAGCAGCTCGTCAAACGGGGCGTCGATGTTGACCAGGTCCATGCGGGTGGCGGCTACCATCACGTCGCCTGCCGTCATGTCGGCCATGCGAATCACGCCTTCGAGCATCTCCCTGCTTTGCGCGCCGATGACGTCGTTGTCTTGCGCCTCGACCAGCGTTTCAATCAGCTCGTCTTTGGAGTCTGGCCCCGGGTGAAGCATTTCTGCCAGCTTTTGCAAAAAGCCGCGCTTGTCTTCATGTTTGATCTCATGCTTTGAAGATCGACTGGGAGGGTTGTCGGACACAGTGTGTTCGGTAGTTGCTAAGTCTGCAAGGATAGCGCAGTTCTTTGACGGCGCAAGCAGACCCACTAATGTGCGGACTGGTCACGCGCATCCCGAACGCCGCGCCTGATGTCCTGAACCGCCGTCAAAAAGCTCCAGAACTGCTTGGCCTGCACTTTCAGGCGGTAGTCGGTCTGCGCGATCTGTTCTTCGACCATTTCGGTCATGCGCGAATCGAGGTCAGCAGGCGGCAATTTCAGATAGGCTTCGCTCTCGCTGCCGTCGCGCTCGATGGTGGCGCCGCCTTTGCGGGCAATGTTCAGCATGGCGGTGTTTTCGCTCAGGGCGTGAATGAACATCATGCCCACGCCTTCGTTGCGTGCGTGAATCACGGCACGGTCAAAAAGGCGCGAGCCATAACCCCGCCCACGGGCTGATGCCAGCACCGAGACACCAAATTCAGCGCAACTGCTGAGCTGGGCGTCGGTTGAAAAAGCCAGATGCGCCATGGCAATCAATTCAAGCTTGCGGTTGTAGATGCCAAAAATATCGTCGCGCTCAAAGTTAAGGCCGTCGACATAGCGCTTGACCTGCTCATCATTGGCCATGTAGCCAAAGCGCAGGTAGCGATCCGCTTGGCTGAGCGACAGCAGGTGCTCGGCAATGCGTTCGCCGTGGCTGGGACCAATGGAGCGAATAGGAACCATGATGGGCTGAGTATGCGGCAGTCCGGCGGCTGGCGCAGGACGTGCTTCTGCGGGCGGGCGAAAAAATTCCTTGCTGGCACCTAAAGATGCTTTTAAAAGTGTTGCTGGTGTGACCATGTGTGCAATATACGGGTTTTCCCTAGAATCGCCAGTCTACAGGGCTTTAAACCCGCCAAACAGGGTGTTTTGCCCATTCAAGGGTCAGAAATAGACGCTACCGCTGTAGAAGGCCTGAATTAACGCAAAAAAGGGCATTTTCAGGGATGTTTTAGGGCTTTGGCCCAATGAATACGGGCGCAAGCAGCTCCTGAAATAATAGCGTTTAATGCATCCTAAACCGGTACCGCTGTCGTCGCTTTCACCCGGTCCAGCACAAAGCTGGTTTTGCAGTCCTGCACGCTGGGGTGTTTGAGCAGGGTGTCCATCACAAAGCGGCTGTAATGCGCCATGTCCTGCACCACCACGCGCAAAAAGTAGTCCATCTCGCCCGTCAGCGCCACACATTCCACCACCTCGGGCCAGGCCTGTACGCTGGCGCGAAACAGGTCCATCGGGTTGCGCTTGTGGCTCTCGCTGTGCTTTTCCAGCCGCACGTTCAGATGCGCCGTCAGGCTCAGGCCCACTTTTTCGGGCTTGACGAGGGCCACATAGCGGTCAATCACGCCAGACTCTTCAAGCCGCTTGACGCGCCGCAGCACCGCGCTGGGCGACAGGCTGACCTGCTCGGCAAGCTGATCGAAAGTTGCACGGCCGTCGAGTTGCAGGCTGCGTAAAATCTGTCGATCTAGCTTGTCAAGTGTTTCCATAATTGATATTTTGCAGGAATAGTGCGTTTTACGCCATTCGTGCGTGCTTTTCGCATGAAAATTGATTCGCCTCGCCAGTACAGTCAAGCAAACTTCTGGAGACACGCGTGACCGAATCCCTATCTTTTGAATCCGGCGCAGCCTGGCCCAACCCCATGGGCACCGACGGCTTTGAATTCATTGAATACGCCGCGCCTGACCCACAGGCCATGGCAGCGGTGTTCGAGCGCATGGGCTTTACACCAATTGCCAGGCACCGCCACAAAGACGTGACGCTGTACCGCCAGGGCGGCATCAACTTCATCATCAACGCTGAGCCGGACTCGTTTGCCCAGCGTTTTGCGCGCCAGCACGGCCCCAGCGTGTGCGCGATTGCCTTCAGGGTGCAAGACGCCAAGGCGGCGTACGAGCGCGCCATATCGCTCGGCGCCTGGGGGTATGCCGACACGGCAGGGCCGGGGCAGTTGAACATACCGGCCATCAAAGGCATTGGCGACTCTATCATTTACTTCATCGACAAGTGGAGAGGCAAGAACGGCGCCCAGCCCGGCGACATTGGCAACATCGGTTTTTACGATGTCGACTTTGAGCCGCTCGACGGCATCACCGCCGATGCATTGAACCCCGCCGGCCACGGCCTGACGTATATCGACCACTTAACCCACAACGTGCATCGCGGCCGCATGGACGAATGGGCTGGCTTTTATGAGCGGCTGTTTAATTTTCGCGAGATTCGTTACTTTGACATTGAAGGCCAGGTCACAGGCGTGAAAAGCAAGGCCATGACCAGCCCATGCGGCAAAATCCGCATCCCCATCAATGAAGAAGGCAACGAAAAAGCCGGGCAAATCCAGGAATACCTGGACCGCTACCACGGCGAAGGTATTCAGCACATTGCCATGGGCAGTGGCGACTTGATGGCCACAGTCGACATGATGCGCGGCAAAGGCGTGAAGCTGCTGGACACGATTGACACCTACTACGAGCTGATCGACAAACGCATTCCCGGCCACGGCGAAAACGTAGCCGAGCTGCACAAGCGCAAGGTGCTGGTCGATGGCAAAAAAGGCGCGCTGCTGCTGCAAATCTTCAGCGAGAACCAGCTCGGGCCGATCTTTTTTGAGTTTATCCAGCGCAAGGGCGACGATGGTTTTGGTGAAGGTAACTTCAAGGCGCTGTTTGAGTCGATTGAGTTGGATCAGATTCGGCGCGGTGTCCTCAAAAACACCCCCGAAACGGCCTGACGGCCGTCTCCCCCTCAAGGGGGCGACACCTGCAGCCCGGCAAAGCCGGTTCTGCGCTGTCACTGAAAAGGAGTTTCTTTATGGCTATTGAACCTGTTATTTACGGGGGAAGCACCCGCCCACCGCGTGGTGACTATTCACGCGGTGGCGCTGTGCAGGCCGATTACACCTGCCCGCAAAACTACGCCGCTTACCATCCCGCAGACCACGAAACCTATCGCCGCCTGTATGAGCGGCAATCCGCTTTGCTGCCTGGTCTGGCGTGTGACGAATTCATTGCTGCCCTGCCGTCGCTGGGCGAATCAGCGCACATCCCGCGCTTTGACGACATCAACGAGCGCCTGGTCAGAGCCACTGGCTGGCAAGTGGTGGCTGTGCCGGGGCTGATACCCGAAGTGCCGTTTTTTACGCTGCTGGCCAACCGCCAGTTCCCCGTCACTGACTGGATTCGCAAACCAGATGAGTTTGACTACATCGTTGAGCCCGATATTTTTCATGACCTGTTTGGCCACGTGCCGCTGCTGTTCAACCCGGTGTTTGCCGACCACATGCAGGCCTATGGCGCTGGTGGGCTGAAGGCGCATGGCTTGGGCGCGTGCGAGCAGTTGGCCCGGCTGTACTGGTACACCATCGAGTTTGGCCTGATAAGGCAAGCCAATGGCTTGCGCGCTTACGGCGCGGGCATTTTGAGTTCTTCTGGCGAGCTGGTGCATGCCGTCAAAAGCGCTGAGCCCAACCGTATTGCGCTCGACTTGTTGCGCTGCATGCGCACCAAGTACAACATCGACAGCTACCAGCAAACCTACTTTGTGATTGACAGCTTTGAGCAACTGTTTGACATGACCGCGCCTGACTTTACGCCGCTGTATGCACAGCTCAAAGGCATGGCTGAGCTTTCAGCAAACGCCAGTCAGCCAGCAGACCGCATGGTTCAGGCGTGAATTTAAGTTAAGGAAAGCCGCAAAACAGGGGCTCGGGTCAGTTTTCTCCTACAAAATGAGGAGGTAAATTTTTGTTACCTCACTTACGATGTCCCAACTGATCGAATTACCTGCACACATGAACCGGAGCACCAAGGTGCTGCTGGTCATGGACGTTGTGGAATCGGTCAGGCTCATGGAGCAGGACGAAGATGATTTTGTACGGCGGTGGCAACAACTGGTGCAACATGCGGAGCAAATTTTGCCGCTGCATGGCGGGCGCATTGTTAAAAGCCTGGGTGACGGGCTGATGCTTGAATTTGCCAACGCACAGGGCTGTACGCGCGCGGCGTTTGCCATGCAGCACTTCAGCAAGCAGGCTAACAGCAGTTATGCCCCTCAGCAGCAACTGCATCTGCGCATGGGCGGGCACTTGGCCAGTTTTGTGACGGACCAGCACGACATTTATGGCACCGACGTGAACCTGACAGCGCGCTTTTGCACGCTGGCCGGGCCCGCCGAGATTGTGGTGACCGACGACTTGCGCGACTGCCTGACGGCCGAGCTGGACGCCGATATTGAAGACCTGGGCGAGTGCCACCTCAAGCATGTTGAAAACACGGTGCGCGCCTACCGCATCGGCCCAGCAGGGCACGCCCCGGTGATTGCCGCCAGCACGCCAGAGAACGCCGACTTCAGGCCGACGATTGCAGTGATCCCGTTTGAAGCGCGCAGCAACGAACCCGAGCATTTTGTGATTGGCGAGCTGATCGCCGACGGCATCATTGCCCAACTGTCGCGCAGCCCGGACATTCGGGTGATTTCGCGGCTGTCCACCTCTACATTTCGCGGACGAACAAGCTCTATGCCCGAGGTCTCAGCTCGTCTAGATGCAACATTTACCCTCTCGGGTAGCTACGTCGCTAGCAGTGGCAAATTAGTGGTCATGGTCGAGCTTGCTGATGCGCGAAGAGATGAAGTTATTTGGGCAGACCGTCTATCGGGTGACGTAGGCGAACTGCTGCAAATTGAAAGCGAGTTGCTGAGCACTGTTGCCGCACGTGCATCACGTGCGCTGATTGATACCGAGGTGAAGCATTCGCTTGTGCAACCTATGCCTCGCTTGGACAGCAACGCATTAATGCTGGGTGGCATATCTTTAATGCATCGATCATCTATCAATGAGTTCAATCGGGGCCGGGCCGCGCTTGAATCTTTGGCCGAAAGACATCCACGGGTTGCTGCGCCACGTGCATGGCTCGCAAAGTGGTACACGCTAAAGGTTTTGCGCGGACTCAGCGACAGTCCCGATGAGGACACTTCGATGGGCTTGGAGCAAACTCGTAGAGCCTTGGATCTTTCACCAAATCACGCGCTTGCATTAGCGATTGAAGGTTATGTGCGGTGCCAGCTACGCGGAGAAGCAGAGGTTTCACGCCAACTTCTTGCGCAAGCTATTGCCATTAATCCGAATGAGCCGATGGCTTGGCTGTATCAGAGTGTTTGGTCCACCATGTGGGGTGGACCTAGTGCTTCGGTTAATGAAGCAGAAAATGCAACGAGCCTTTCCCCACTAGACCCTCTTAAATATTTTTTCGATCTGATCCTAGCCGGCAGCTACTTGTCAACAATGCAGCACGAGAACGCGATAGCGATGGCAAGCCGCGCGCTTCGGGCAAACAAAGGGCACTTACCGGCTCTTCGACTACTGCTTTGCGCGCAATGGGAGTGCGGGCGGGCAACAGACGCGCAATCAACGCTGCGAGAAATAACACAAATTGCGCCGCAGTTTTCTCTTGAAAGCTATACGTCAATGGGCAGCTCAGGCAGCGCATTGCGCCAACGCATGATTTCTGTTCTGAAACAGATCGACTCACCCAGCGAATAATTTCAAACTATGAGGAAAACAAAATGTCAACTTTGAGTTCATATGGCGCAGGCATCGGAGCCGGAATTGGCGCTGGTATAGGCGCGGGAATTGGTGCTGGCATTGGCGCCGGAATCGGTGCAGGCATTGGTGCAGGCATAGGCTTTTCCGCTGCTGAAAATACTTATGCCCTTAACTCGAATCGCGCTGCTCTCTCGGGCCCCTTCCAGGGGGCAACCCTGCCCATCGATCTCCCCACGCCGCTGGACAAGCCCGAGCGGCTGGCTTATTGGGCATCTGGCCCGCGCATGGCAGTTTGCGAGCTTGAACTGCTGTCGGGCCTGCGCTTTGATGTCAATCAGGGCAAGTCTTCCATGACGCTGGGTTTTGTTGACCTGAATAAAAAACCCTTGAAAGACCTGTCACTCGCGCGGCTGGCTCGGCCGACTGAGAAGATTTTCAAACAGCAGCTGGACCTGGTGGCCAACTACTCAGAGCTGCGTGAAGACCGGGGCGCTGAGATATTGGCACAGGTCAATGGCGGCGGGGCTTTTTTCTCGTCCATCATCGGGCTGACGGCGCACCGCCACAAATACACGCTGGAGCTGCTCGACCTGGCGATGTCGCTGGCCACGCATGTCCACATGCGCTTCAAGCACGGCTTTGCCTGCCCGCGCCCGGTCGAGTTGTCGCCACAAATCCAGCCCATGATCCCCACGCCTGGCCACGCCACATGGCCCAGCGGGCACGCCACCGAGGCTTACCTGGTCTGCGCGCTATTGCAAGCTTTGCTGCCGCACGGCAGCACCTACCGGGAGCAGCTTGAACGCCTGGCCGCGCGCATTGCGGTTAACCGAACGGTTGCGGGCCTGCACTACCCGGTCGACAGCGCGGTGGGGCGCTTGCTGGGCACGGCACTGAGCGGCTTTATGGTGGCGCGCTGCACAGGAGCCAAGCTCCATGAGCGCGGGTTTGACGGACGCAAATTTCACGACGCCAAAGGCAACGTGATTGACTTTGACCCACGCGTGTCGCTGGCAGACAACCAGAGCGGCTATTACGAGCTGTTTGCAGGCTCGCACGCTGTTGCAGCATCGCCGTTGCTGCAATTCATGTGGGGCAAGGCACTTGATGAGTGGAAGCCGCTGAAGTAATTCAATCTCCACAATCGATTAAGGCACGCCATGAATTGGACTCCTCTGCCCACGGGCAGTTTTACAGGCATTAACTGGGCCAAACCGGGTGTCACCACTGGGTTTGACCCCTACCTTATCTGGGCTGAGGCCGACAACTTTGCGGGCTATGGCCTGAGCAAGCCGCCCAAGTGGTTGCCACTGCTGGTAGAGCTTGCATCGGGGGTGAGCATTGCGCAGTTCAAGGCCGCAGCCTCTGCCAAATGGTTGTATGTGCCGCCGGTTTACACCTCGCCCGCAGCGCCCACAGGTTTGCGCTACTGCACCGCGCGGGTCAAGCCTGCTTTCTTTAAACACATTCGTCCCGGCGGCAGCCTGCATGCGCTGGTCAAACGGTTTGAACTGGGCTTGCCAGCAGGCCACCATGCCGACGACCCGACTCAGCCTACAGGCCAGGCCCCTGCGCCTGCGGGTGCGCTGCTAGATGGCAAGGTGATGGGTTTAATAGATGGCGGGCTGGCTTTTGCCAACGCCAGCTTTTTATGCAACGGCAAGGCACGCACCCGCTACTTCTGGCGGCAAGACCAGAAGGGCACGGGCCAAACGCCCGCAGCGCTAGGCTATGGGCATGAGCTGACAGCCACCCAAATCAACCAGGCCATGCAGCACAACACCTATGGTGGTCTGGTGGACGAGACAGCGGTGTACGCTCACTTCAAGCTGGGGATGGAGCTGAGCAAACGCATCAACCACGGCACCCATGTGCTGGATATTGCTTGCGGGCCCCGCACTGTGCTGGCGCAAATCGCCAATGTCCCGCCAGCGCTGGACGCACCTCCAAGCTGGGCGCTGGCCGATGACGCTGCCAGCCGATGCGACATTGTGGCCGTGCAGCTGGACTGGAACACGATTCTTGACAGTTCTGGCGGGAGCATGAATGTGCATCTCATGGATGGTTTGATGTACATCCTTTCGCACTGCACCCAGAACGCCAAATTAGCGGTTAATGTCAGTTGGGGCACATTTGCTGGGCCTCATGATGGAACCTCCGTACTTGAAGCAGCGATGGATCAGTTGATCGACTTGAAGGTGGGGAATCTGCAAATCATCATCCCAGCAGGCAACAACTACCAGAACCGCGCTCATACCAATGTTTCTCTGTCTAAAAATGAGTGCTCCACCCAAAACTGGTTAATCCTTCCAGACGACTTGACTCAAAATTTTCTTGAGATTTGGATTCCAGCAAATGCTGAAGGCATCACCGTCCAAATCACACCTCCCGGATGCGACCCCTTGCCCGCATTGGGCTGGGGAAAATCGGGAAGCTGGAACAACGCCGATGGCAGACCGATATGCGCGCTGATTTACCCTAAAGCCGTAGCTACAGGCAATAACGGGACTTGTGCTCTTCTTGCTGTGTCTCCCACTTATTCGTTTGAAAAAATCACACCCACTGCGCTTTCCGGCCTTTGGAAAGTTGAAACAAAAAACACGCATGACAGCACAGTTACCATCGATTCCTATGTGGAGCGAGATGATCTCGTGAGCGGTTCGCACACCGGCGCGCGTCAGTCACACTTTGAAGATACGCTGTATGACACCAGCGGCAACCCCGGCTCATTTGTTGACCACCCCGACAACCCGACGCCGATACGCCGAAGCGGCAGCTTCAACAGCATCGCCACGGGTAAAAACACAGTGACGGTGGGCGGCATTCGGGTGGCTGGGTCGAAGTGGGCCAAATACTCGCCGCGCAAACCGGACCCGGATGCGGCGCGGCCTGAACGCCCAGGCGTGGTGAAGATACCGGACACCCAGGCCTTCAGCGATGAAAACCCGGTGTTGCTGGGCTTGAAGGGTGCCAGCACACGCAGCGGTGGCGTGGCGCGCTTGGTGGGCACCAGCGACGCAGCGCCTCAAGTCACACGCAAGCTGTTCAATGCTTTATAAAAGCTTTTTTCAATAGCGCTCAGGCAGCTTTTTAAGCAGCGTGATGCGCTTGGTGCTCATGATCAGATGCCCGCTGCGCTCCAGTGTTTTCAGGATACGGCTGATCGCCTCGCGCGATGCGCCTATGCGGCTTGCCAGGTCTTGGTGGGTGATAGGCTCCAAAATATGCGGCGTCAGCAACGCTCGCTCGGATCCCTGGCCCGCTTTGGTTTTTATGCCTGGGTGGCTTTGGTAGTGCGAGTCGTTCAGGTCTTCTTGCAACACGCCTGCCAGCCTGCCATACACGTCCAGCAGGGCCATGGTCCGGGCGACTTCAGTGGCGGCGCGGGCGCGGTGGATGACCTGCACCACCAGGTCCAATGCAAATTGCGGCTCGTGTGCCAAATGCTCGCTCAGATCGCGCCGCGTCAGCACAGCGCAGGTGCTGGGCTCAAGTGTCATGACACTGGCTGAACGCGGCCCGCCGTCGAGTGACATTTCGCCAAAATAGTCGCCTTCCTGAATTTTGCCGTAGACGATTTCGCGGCCACTGGTGTCCATCGAGAAAACTTTGACGCTGCCCTTGAGCAGTACAAAAATGCTGTCACCCTCATCACCTTCGTTGATCAGGATTGTTTTTTTAGGGTAGCTTCGCACCACGCCGCGCATGGCCAGTGTGCGCAAAACGGGGGGCAGGTGGGCATACAGGTCGTCAATAGGTGGATTTCGCGGCTTCATCGTGAGCCGTAATCTAGTGTAGTGTTGCATATGTATTGAACTTTTATATGAACATCCACTCCAAAGCTGATTACTTCAGTTTAGAGGGATAGCAAAATGAACAATCGCAGGGTAGTAGTCGAATTTGGCCAAGATGAC
>JBILXX010000122.1:0-8173 GCA_044378095.1 Polaromonas sp. | reverse complement strand
CAGAAAACGGGAGGGGGACGCCTCCGGCGGCCTGGCAGGGGCCTCTTTGAAAAGAAAAAATCCAAAAACCTTCAAACCTCAGCTAACATCCAATCCGCTTCACACACAGAAATTCAGACACTCCCTGCGCCCTGAAGGTGAAACTGATGTACCTTTAGGCACCAACTACTCGGAAGCAATCAAACAGTGGGCCTCACTTTGTAATCACACCCCAACCGCTAAAGGTCGCCTGCAGGAGGCAATTGACCGATGGCGTGAGTTTGAACTCCCGCTGTATTCGAATGTAGAAACTCAAAAAAGCTACCGACGGCAGTTGGCAAACGTCGAAGCGGTGCTGGGCCAAATGACTTGGGATGAGATAACGCTACCAATACTGCGTGAGTATTTGGATCGTCGGGTATCCCTCATAGCGGGTAAACAAGTCATAGCAAAGACGCAGGGGAATCGAGAAATGTCAGTGCTATCTATAGTGTGGAGCAAAGCCAGACTCTGGGGGATGACACGACTCCACTGGCCCGCCCAGGGCGTCAAGAACTGGAAAAACGAAGAAGGTGCGCGGCACTTCGAAGTGACCGATCAGCTGTTCGACGCAGTCTACTCTGTGGCTGAACCCATGTTGAGAGATGCAATGGACATTGCAACCGCAACTGGCATGCGCCTGACCGATGTGCGAACAGTGCGCTTACCGGCCGGGGATGTGATGAGGCTTAAGGCTAGCAAAACAGGCAAGGAGGCAGATTTTGACTTGCGTGCATCAAACGTTTTTCCAGAACTTGTGGCTAGAAGGCGAGCTATATCAGCTGACCACAGTATGCTTCTTTCGACAGAAGACGGATTACCAGTAACAGTATCAATGCTTCGTGGCGCTTGGGATCGAGCACGTCTAGAAGCCCAGGTTAAAAACCCAGGTTTAGCTGGCCAGATAAGGTCAATGTACTTACGCGACATGCGCAAGCGCGCAAGCGACCTAGCCGACGACATAAGTGAAGCGTCAGGATTGCTACAGCATAGCAACGTGAGTTTGACTGAAAAACATTATCGAACCAGGGTCGCCAAACTGAATCCCGTCCGCTAAAAGTCGTTCCGCAAAAAACATTTCTCCAATGAAAAATAAAGTACGAAGAAGAACTTTTTTGCGGAACAAAACAGCCCGAAACCCGCATGGATATTGAGTTTGTCACGGGACTCAAAATCCCGCGCCGCAAGGCGTGCCGGTTCGATTCCGGCCCCGGGCACCACAAGTCAGTGGTCAAAACCTTTCAACATCAAGACGCCTTGAGTCCATCAGCAACGCTGGGATAACGCAGGTTCATCCGCAGCTCAATTTTCAGGCGGCTGTTATCCAGACGTCTTGACTCACTCATAAAACTCAATTGCATGGCAGGAAGTTGCGTCATCGCTTCTAAACGAGAAACACGCGGCGGGCGGGGCAAACCATACAGGTCGGCGGCAAGGTCTAAGTAGTCGCCCATCTTTTGGTCAGTGTCGTCACTGGCATGGGTGATGCGCTGTGGTTTGCCGCGCCGCAGCGCAGCCAGACAGGCGCGTGCCAGGTCATCGGCATGAATGTGGTTGGTATACACGTCGTCACCTGCTCTAAGGGCAGGCGTGCCCTTGGCCAACCGACCGCGCGGTGTGCCGCCCTCGCGGTCGGGCGCGTAGATACCCGGGATGCGCAAGATATGGACGGGCACATGTGCACTGCGGCCAAACCAGCGCAGTTGCGCTTCAGCATCCACTCGCCGATGTGCGCGCGATGTGGCAGGGTTCACGCGCCTTGTCTCGTCAACCCAAGCACCCTGACAGTCGCCGTAAACGCCGCTGGTTGAGCCGTAAACGATGCTTTGTGGTGCACTTCGCAGCCGCAGTGCATGCAAAAGCGAACGGGTACGCGGGTCAGTTTTACCGTGGGGGTTGTCATTCGGTGGTGGCGCCAGATGCACCACATGCGTGGCCAGGCCAGCCAGTCGGCGCAGCGTGGCAACAGCATCCAGATTACCCAGCAGAGGCGTGATGTTGCGCTCGCGCAATTCAGGCAAACGCGAGCTCGAGGACGTGAGCGCCATCACTTTGACATGGCCAGGCAGCAAGCGCGCCACACGCAGGCCAACATCACCACAGCCGATGATCAAAACACGCTGGCGGCGAAAGCGTGCGGGCAGCGCGCCCAAGGGGTTTGAATTTGAAGGCAAAATTGGTCTATCCAGAAATCAGTCTGACAAGCATAACGAACAGGATCCGAGACCATGAGTTTTAACATCACCGTACAACCCAGTGGGCGCAGTTATGTGGCGCAGGCCGACGAGGCCTTGCTGGCAGCGGCCATTCGCCAGGGCATTGGTTTGCCCTATGGCTGCAAAGACGGGGCTTGCGGTTCTTGCAAATGCAAAAAGCTGGAAGGCTCGATTGTGCAGGGCACGCACCAGCTCAAAGCCTTGTCGCTTGAAGAAGCCGCGCAAGGTTTTATTTTGACCTGCTGCGCCACCGCAACGAGCGACGTGGTGATTGAGTCGCGCAACGTGACGGATGAAAGCGCTTTTCCGATCAAGAAAATGCCGACCCGCGTGGCCAGCCTGGCCAAGGCATCGCATGACGTGATGGTGGTGCGCCTGCAATTGCCGGCGGCAGATGTTTTCAAGTACCACGCTGGCCAGTACATCGAATTTTTGCTGCGCGATGGTGACCGGCGCGCTTACTCGATGGGCAATGCGCCGCACACGCAGCTGGACAACCCGGGTGTTGAACTGCATATCCGCCACATGCCGGGCGGCAAGTTCACCGACCATGTTTTCAGCGCCATGAAAGAGAAAGAAATCCAGCGGGTTGAAGGCCCCTTCGGCAGCTTTTACCTGCGTGAAGACAGTACCAAGCCGATGGTGTTGCTGGCATCGGGTACAGGCTTTGCGCCCATCAAAGCCATCATCGAGCACATGCAGTTCAAGGGCATCACGCGCCCTGCGGTGCTGTACTGGGGCGGCCGCCGCCCCGCTGATTTGTACATGCACGACTGGGTCATGGCCAAGGTAGCCGAGATGCCGAATTTGAAATACGTGCCTGTCATTTCAGACGCACTGCCTGAAGACGCATGGACGGGCCGCACCGGCTTTGTACACAACGCTGTGTTGCAAGACACGACTGATTTGTCGGGCCACCAAGTCTATGCCTGCGGCGCGCCAATTGTGGTGGACTCTGCGCAGGCAGCCTACATCAAAGCTGGGCTGCCTGACGATGAGTTTTATGCCGATTCGTTTGTGACCGAGAAAGACAAAGCACAGGCCAGCGCCTGATCATCCATCACTTTTCATCAAGGTTTTTTATGCTGCTGAACTTCAAGACGAAACAACTTTTTGCTGTGGCCTTGCTGGCCTGTGCTGCGCTCACAACGCCGCTGACCATCGCACAAACCAAAGTCACCCGCATCATCGTGCCCTACGCGGCAGGCGGGCCGATTGATGTCACCGCCCGGCTCATGGCCGAGCGCGTGAAGGATGCCTTGGGCACAGTCATCATTGAAAACCGGCCGGGCGGTGGCGGCAACATTGGTGCAGATGCTATTGCAAAAGCAGCACCTGACGGCCTGACCATCGGCATTGCCGCCGTGGCGACCCATGCCATCAACCCATGGCTGTACAGCAAGATGCCTTACAACGCGGCCACCGACTTTGCCCCCATCACGCAAATGCTGCGCGTACCCAACGTGCTGGTAATGAATGCGGACACCGCTGCGCGATTGAAAATCAACACGCTGGCTGACCTGATCAAATATGCCAAAGCCAACCCCGCCAAACTCAATTACGGCAGCGGCGGCAACGGCAGTGCCGGACACTTGGCAGGTGAAATGTTCAAGGCACAAGCCGGAATTTTTGCAGTACACATCCCCTACAACGGCGGCAACCCGGCGCAGCTGGGCTTGCTCAGTGGTCAGGTCGACTTTAATTTTGACAATCTGGCCACAGCAGCAGCAAACATCAGGGCTGGCAAACTGAAAGCCGTGGCCGTCACAACTGCCCAGCGCAGTGCGCTGTTACCGGACGTGCCGCCGATTGCAGACACGTTCAAGGGTTTTGAGATTGATACCTGGTGGGGTCTGGTAGCACCTGCGGCAACGCCCGCAGACGTGGTGGCCAGGTTGAACGCTGCGTTTGTGGCGGCTTTGAATACGCCCGAGGCCAAGACACGGTTTGCGGCACTGATGGCAGAGCCGGTCGGAAATTCGTCTGAGCAGTTTGGGTCGTTTATGAAGAGTGAGTTGGCGAAGTATGAGAAAGTAGTGAAGGCTTCTGGCGCCAAGGTTGATTGAAGTTTGGGCTATCTGCAGGCAGAATTTATTGCTCTAGCCCAATAAAAAAGGGCGCAAACAGCTCCTGAATTAATAGCTGTCTGCGCCCGTTTCAACTATCCGAAACGACAATCACTCCCCCAAATAAGCCGCCCGAACACGAGGGTCATTGAGCAATTCTTTGGCCTCGCCATTCATCGTCACAATGCCAGACTCCATCACATAGCCGCGATGTGCAATACCCAAAGCACGGCTCGCATTTTGCTCAACCAGCAAGATCGTCACACCTTGCGCCGCCACATCACGTACCACTTCAAAAATCTTGTCCACCATGATGGGTGACAAACCCATCGAAGGTTCATCCAGCAGCAGCACCTTGGGTCGGCTCATCAGGGCCCGGCCCATGGCCAGCATTTGCTGCTCGCCACCGCTCATGGTGCCAGCCAGCTGATCCTTGCGTTCACGCAGGCGTGGGAAGATGTTGAACATCTTTTCCATGTCGGCTGCAATCTCGGCTTTGTCGTTACGGATGTAAGCGCCCATCTGCAAATTTTCAATGATGGTCATGCGGGCAAAGACACCCCGACCTTCGGGCACCATGGCCAGGCCGTCCTTGACGAGGTCCCAGGCGCCTTTGCCCTTGATGCTTTTGCCCAGATATTCAATGTCGCCCGATGCAGGTGGCAGCGTTCCGGTGATGGCTTTCATGGTGGTGGTTTTACCCGCACCGTTGGAGCCTATCAGCGTGACCAGCTCGCCTTCATTGACATGCAAATCAACGCCTTTGACAGCCTTGATGCCGCCGTAGGCCACTTGCAGGCCTGTAATTTTCAGAAGTGTGGTTGTCATAGGGGGTACTTTCCTCTTAGTGGCCAGAGCCCAGATAGGCCGTGATCACTTTTTCATTTTTCTGCACTTCAGAAGGCAGACCTTCAGCAATCTGTTTGCCATAGTCCAGCACCGTCACGCGGTCACACAAGCCCATCACCAGTTTCACGTCGTGCTCAATCAGCAAAATGGTGCGATTGTCTTTGCGAATCTGGTCAATAAGTTCGCGCAACTGGACTTTCTCAGTCGCGTTCATGCCGGCGGCGGGCTCGTCCAAGGCAATCAGTTGTGGGTCGGTGGCCAGTGCGCGGGCAATTTCCAGGCGCCGCTGGTCGCCGTAACTCAGCGTGCGGGCCTTGTAGTCTGCGTATTTGCCGATGCCCACATAGTCCAGCAATTCCTGCGAGCGCTTGGCAATCGCTGCTTCTTCATTTTTAAAACCGACAGTACGAAATATAGCGCCCAGCAGGCCCGACTTGGTGCGGATGTGCCGGCCCACCATTACGTTTTCAAGCGCGGTCATTTCGGCAAACAGCCGGATGTTCTGAAACGTGCGTGCAATACCGGCCTTGGCCACTTCATGCACCGCTGTGGGCTTGTAGGGCTTGCCAGCCAGCTCAAAAGTGCCGCTGTCGGGCGTGTAAAGCCCTGTCAGTACATTGAAAAACGTGGTTTTGCCTGCACCGTTGGGGCCAATCAGGCCGTAGACCTGACCACGTTCGATGTGGATGCCGACATCGCTGAGAGCCTGCAAGCCGCCAAAGCGTTTGGACACGCCCGAGACTTTAAGTATGGTTTCACTCATGGCCAGAGTCCTTACGGGTTAATGGAGTTGCTTGGAGACGGGCCGATGGGCTTGTTCAATGACTTGCCGTGTTCGGGTGTGGGCCACAGCCCGCGAGGTCGCATCAGCATGATCACTATCATTGCCACGGCAATCAGCAGTTGCCGCAAGATGGCGGCGTCAAGACGGCCATCGGTCAGGTCCTGCAGCGGCCCAGCTACATAGCGCAGCACTTCAGGCAACGCAGCCAGCAGCAAGGCACCCAAAATCACACCGGGCAAGTGGCCAATGCCACCTAAAACCACCATGGCCACAATCATCACCGACTCCATCAGGCTGAAGGATTCGGGCGATACAAAACCCTGGAACGATGCAAACATGGCACCTGACACACCACCAAAAGTGGCACCCATGCCAAAAGCCAGCAGCTTGAGATTGCGGGTATTGATACCCATCGCTTTGGCTGCAATTTCGTCTTCTCGAATCGCCATCCATGCGCGTCCCATGCGGGAGGTCTCCAGTCTGTGGCAAATCATCACGGATACCAGCACCAGCGCCAAAAACAGGTAGTAGTACATCGACACCGAATTGACCATGAAGCCAAAAAAGGTGTGGTCAACGCCGAGGTCAAAACCAAAAAACTTGATCGAGTCAATCTGATTGATGCCTTTGGGGCCGTTGGTGATATTGACGGGCCGGTCCAGGTTGTTCAAGAACACGCGGATGATTTCGCCGAAACCGAGGGTGACAATGGCCAGATAGTCGCCGCGCAGTTTCAAAGTAGGCGCACCCAGCAAAATGCCAAACAGACCGGCCAAACCAGCGGCCAGCGGAATCACAAGCCAGATGGGCAAGTGCAAACCGTTTGGAAAGGCTTCAGCAATGAACGGAAAAGCCTGCGCCAGATGTGGCGAGCCCAGCAAAGCCGCCAGGTAAGCGCCGACTGCAAAAAAAGCCACATATCCCAGATCCAGCAGCCCGGCGTAACCGACGACGATGTTAAGGCCCAGCGCCAGCAGCACATACAGCAGGGCCATGTCCAGAATCCGCACCCAGGCGTTGCCGCCCTGTTGCAGCAGCAAAGGCAGGATGATCAAGCCAATGCCTATCAGAATGTATTGAATCAGTTTGTTCGGTTTCATCATGATGTATCTTTCAATGTGTTCAAGTGGCGATGGCTCAAGCTCTGTCCGCCACACGTTCACCCAGCAAGCCCGAAGGGCGCAAGGTCAACACAATAATCAGCACCGTAAAAGCCAGAATGTCAGAGTACTGGCTACCCAAAACACCACCCGTGAGAGGTGCCAGATAGCCCGCACCAATCGACTCGATCAGACCCAGCAAAATACCGCCCAATACTGCGCCACCCAGGTTGCCAATGCCGCCCAACACCGCTGCGGTAAAGGCTTTGAGGCCAGGCAGGAAACCCATCGCGTGATGCGCCGTGCCGTAATTGGACGCATACATCACACCCGCCAAAGCTGCCAGAATGGCTCCAATAATGAAGGTGGCAGAAATAACCGTGTCTGGCCGCACACCCATCAGCGCTGCCACGCGTGGGTTCTCGGCCGTGGCGCGCATGGCCCGTCCCAGGCGGGTGTAATGCACCAGCCACATCAGCACCGCCAGAGAAATAGCGGTAGCACCCAAGATGAAAACCTGGGTGACAGTGATGACAGCACCCGCCAGTTGAATCGGTTCGGAAGGCAGCAGCGTAGGATAGGACTTGTAATTGGGCTTCCAGATGATCATGGCCAGTGTTTGCAACAACAGTGACATGCCAATTGCAGTGATCAGCGGCGCCAGCTTGGGAGCGTTGCGCAGGGGGCGATATGCCACTTTCTCGATGACAAAGTTAAGCGTCGCACAGACCACAAAAGAAACCAGCAGGGATATCAGCAAGATCACCCAGCCTGCCGTGTCGGGCATGGACGTCTGCATGATGCCGATGATGGTCCAACTGGTCAGCGCACCGACCATCAACACCTCGCCGTGGGCAAAATTGATCAGGTTGATGATGCCGTAAACCATCGTGTAACCCAGCGCAATCAGGGCATACATGCTGCCCAAAACCAGACCATTGATGATCTGTTGCAGTAATACTTCCATAAACCATGTCTCCCTAAAACGGAATCAAAAAAGAAGCGCCAAACAGGTGAGGGACTTGCAGAATTAAAAATCAGCAAACACCCAAACTCGCTTAGCGCTTAAATTTTAAGCACTTTTAGCTTGGCTTGGCACTGGCTCAGGGTTAGCGCATCAATTCCCCCTCGCTTCTCGCA
>JBILXX010000040.1:0-29527 GCA_044378095.1 Polaromonas sp. | reverse complement strand
TGCATGGGCGCTCACCAAGTTCATGATTCAATACCCTGATCTTGCAGCCTTTTAGGCGGTGCCCGCAACTTTTTTTACCTCACGTAGCGGTTAATTCGGCTGGCTTGCAGAATTCTGCAAGTCCCTCAAAAGAAAAAATCCAAAAACCTTCAAACCTCAGCTAACATCCAATCCGCTTCACACACAGAAATTCAGACACTCCCGATATGCAAGGATTATCAAAAATCAACCCGATTATTTGAACAAGCGTCCCATGTAGACGGCCTGAGGTACCTTTATTCGCGCGGTGAAGCAGTCACATTTTTTAGAGCAGGAGTTATGGAATCCTGCACCGCTTGTGTCAAACGGGTAACTCGTTCCTCAGCCTCTTGCTGGGTTAGACGCATTTCTGAAAGAGTGACAACCGCCCGTCGATTCACTGCATCAAGTTGAGTAAAAGGCGTTTGAATTTCGACCTGTGGTTTTCCTGACCGCTGTGCAAGCTGACGGTAAAACGAGTCCGAATAATAACTGTAGGCAATGTCTTGGGCTATGCAGATATCAGCTTTGCCATGACCACCTTTTGTCATTGCGCGAACTCGCTCATAGCACCCCTGAATCTCAGTCGTTACAGTTAATTCCCCTTCCTTTTCTTGGAGGACAAATACCTGCTCGATTGCATTCTGTATTGAATCGGTATCAAGCTGCGATCGGACATCAATTTTACGGCCAGTTGGTAAATTTTTTCTAACCACATATTCGGGTGTAGCTTCGACAGAACAACGATACTCGCCAACTGTATAAGCACTGGCAGCAATGTAAATGGATAATCCTAACTTTTGCGATCCACCATGAGGTCCAACTAGATCGACGTCAAACTTTTCGGCCAATTGCGGAAGATCATTTGTTAGCGTCGAACCGTCAATTGCCCCGCAGAAAGCATCAATTTTCAGCAAGGAGTTGCGATACCCAAGGGCGAAAATACCTGCGCATGCGACTACAACTAGTAGCATCGTAAGCGCAATCAGTTTTTTTGAAATCCCGGAATGATTCTCTTTTTTAGCCATGGTGAGCACAACTATCTGGATGGGTTGCTTTCTATAAGCTAGCCGCCAGCCTGATTAATGGCGTCTAGTAGCAGGCTTGCCAATGCTGAACCCTCTTTAATTTCGCTAGGAAGAGAGACGCCATCCTTCTCGGCCTTCTGCAGAAGGAAGCCAAGAGGGCCGGGCACTTTTACCAGTTCTCCACTTCGATCCCAAAGATCTTCGCCGTTCAGTTCGAAACTATCGGCCAATAAAGTTGAGCCGTGAAAAAGCAAGGCTTGTGCTCGATCAGCGCTCAGTTGATTCTTTGCGATATAGCCCCCTAAAAATCCCATTAACAGCACATTCACCACTATCGCACGACTCATGCCGTGATCCTTTAGAGCCCTTTCGCCAGCCGCGATAGCTTCGGCAGGTGAATTGGCGCTATGCGGCTCAACTGCGGTACCAAGCATTTGCAGAGCCATTTGAATACACCCTTTGGTGGTCAGTTTGTCCTGTGGTGTGATCGAGTCCATCACCGTTTTCTTGCCACTTCGGTACCACGAGGTGACACCAATCGCGACCAGTACAGAAACGACCAGCATCAACGTTTTCAGATCCATGTACATTCCCTTTTTTATGTTTTTTTGAAGCCTTTCGACTTCACGTCTTTTGACACCTCATTCGATCAGAATAATAGCCCCGTACTCGGACGACAGTCCTATTTAAATAAAACAATCGGAGTCAGACTTCAATCAATGCCCATTAGCTATAAATTCAGGAGCTGATTGGGCCCGTGTTCATTGGTATAGGGGCCTAAACCATAGGTAAAAACAGGCCAAAAACAGCTTTTTGAAGTCTTCAGACAGCGCAAATCGCCTTCACTGAGCTTTGAAAAGCAAAAAACAGGCCATTCTCACCTATAAAAAGTGCCACCAGACAAATAGATACAGGCGCAAGCAGCTACTAAATCAGTAGCGCATACCTGCTTGCTCAAAGCGCCGCCTCTGACCGAAGAAAGCAATCGGAGTCAGGCTCCAGTCGGCAGCCGCTAAGCGCGCACCAAAGACAAGACGCGATCAGCCCGGTGAATGATCTTTGCTTTTTCGAGTGACGCCAGTGTCCGGTACAAAGCCTCGTGCGTGATGCCAAGCTCGCCCGCCAGGGACTTGAGCCCCGTCGTGGCGCAATAGGTGCCATGTTCCCCTTCGGTGTTGATCAGGTGGAGCACCCTGTCCTTGGCTGACTTCATGCTCAGGCGCTCGCAATGCAGGCGCAGGCGGCGGACTTCGCCATTGAGCATGCCTATCCAGCGGCTGGCAAACGCGGGGTCGCGATCAAGCTCGGCAGACAAAGCCTGGACGGGAATCTTCAGGACGGTCGTGTCGATGATGGCCAGCGCATCGCAGTGGTACCTGGCCACTTTCAGGCTTGCTTCGCTCACAAACCCCTGGCGCGTGCGCTGCAAGACCACGGGCTCGCCCTGCAACCCGGTACGTTCCAGGGTGACTTCCCCTGAGACCACGTAAAACATCCACTCGGGTTTGTTGCCCGTCAGAAATATCCGTTCACCCTTCAGGAACCTTTCGCCCTCGCATTGGGCGTGGAATGTAGTGGGCAAAAGAGCCTTCAAGGCCGCCGGGAAAATCGTGGTTTTCATATGACCAGGATCATATGTGACTTTGTTGATGGGAGCCATACTTCTCTCATGCCGCAGTGAATCCGCTGCGCAAAGCGACAACCGAAAGGGCCTATTGATGAACATACCCATGCAAATCGAAATCGACAACCTCAAATGCGGCGGTTGCGAAAAATCTATCGTCAAAGGTCTTTCGGCCATGCCGGAAGTTGCTGACCTGGTGATAGACCGGGCGCATCAAACAGTGCGCTTTACCGGCGCGGCCGCTGGCCGTGATGCCGTGGTCCAGAAGCTGCGCGCCATGGGCTACCCAGAGAAGGGCTCGCTCGCTGGCTTTGACGCTGGCCTGGCCAATGCCAAGTCGTTCGTGAGCTGCGCAGTGGGCCGCGTGTCCTGATTCGCCACTTTTAACCAACCCAGGAGATCATGATGAAAAAGTACCTTTTATCCGCACTCGCTATCGCCCTCATCGGCGCCTCTGTCGTGAGCATTGCGCAATCCAAATCCGAGGATCATTCGTCCCATGGCATGCAAGGCATGATGGGGATGAATCACGGCGAGATGCAGGCGATGCGCGAATCCATGCAAAAGAAGATGAGCGCCGCCAAAACAGACGCCGAGCGCCAGGCATTGATGGCAGAGCAGCAAAAGCTGATGATGGAAAAGCACGCCCACATGATGCCGTCGAAGGCGACTGGCCATGACATGCACCCCATGCCGGGCAACATGGCTGAGCACCAGCAGATGATGCAAAAGCGCATGGGGATGGGGATGTGAGGCTGAACATCGGCGTCAGACGCCAATTGATTCCGGATCGTTATTAATTCAGGAGCTGCTTGCGCCCGTATTCATTGGTCTAGAGGCCTAAACAATAGGTAAAAACAGGGTTTTTGACCGAATACACCGCACCTCAACCGCCACGGCGGTTTTGGCACGCGCCATCGCCAGTCATGCGCAGTCGCTGGGTGCCCGCGTGATGCCGTCAGTCAAGCTCGCAAACTGGCTGCTCACCCTACTTCAAGCGCAGCGCAGCTTTTATGATGCGCAAATGACCCCAACACCTGCCTCCCCCAAGCTTCAAGACCTCTTTAACGCCCAGTACGCTGCCAGCCGCCAGCACATTGAGGTGTCGCTGGACCTTCGGCGGCATCGGCTTTTGCGCATGAAGGCGCTGATTGACGACCACGGCGCGGCGCTGGCGCAGGCGGTGCAAGCTGACTTTGGCGTGCGCAGCCTGCAGCTGACAGAGATTGCCGACCTGTTTGTGCTGCGGTCACTGCTGTCGCACACGCTAAAAAGCTTGCCCAACTGGATGAAGCCGCAAAAAGTCAGCACCCCCATTTACCTGCAGCCCGCCAGTGCCTACCTGCAACGCCAGCCGCTGGGGGTGGTGGGCGTGATCTCGCCATGGAACTACCCGGTGCAATTGGCTCTGGGGCCGATCATTACCGCGCTGGCTGCGGGCAACCGGGTGATGCTCAAGCCCAGTGAACTGACGCCCGCCACTTCAGCCCTGATGGCTGAGCTGCTGGGCCAGGCGTTTTCGGCTGACGAGGTGTGTGTGGTGCTGGGTGATGGCGAAAACGACATCAAAATTGCCGCCGAGTTTTCAAGCCTGCCGTTTGACCATTTGTTTTTTACTGGCTCCACCGCCGTAGGCCGCATGGTGGCCAAGGCCGCTGCCGCCAACCTGACGCCCACCACGCTGGAGCTGGGCGGCAAGTCGCCGTGCATCATTGACGCCAGTTGCGACCTGGACGCCGCCGCCATCAAAATTGCCCACGGCAAGTTGCTCAACGCGGGCCAGACCTGCATTGCACCTGACTACGTGCTGCTGCCCAAAGGCAAAGAAGACGCTTTTGGCCACGCGTTTGCCCAGGCCGTGGCCAAGCTTTTCCCGACGATTGCCGGCAACCCCGACTACGCCGCCATCATCAGCCCGCGCCACCAGGCACGCCTGCAGGCCATGCTGGCGGCAGCAGAGCAGGGCGGTGCCCGACTGCAAGTCATCAACACGGGTGGTGAAGCCACCCAGCACCGGCAGATGTCACCCGTGCTGGCGTTTGACGTGCCCGCTGATGCCCAGCTGCTGCAGGAAGAAATCTTTGGCCCCATCCTGCCGGTGCTGCCCTACGACACCCTGGCTGATGCAATCAACTACATCAACGCCCGGCCGCGCCCGCTGGCGCTGTACTGGTTTGGCACTGACCACACTTCGCGTGACCAGGTGCTGGCGCAAACCGTCAGCGGCGGCGTGACGGTGAACGACACGCTGATGCACATCGCGCATGAGAACCTGCCCTTTGGCGGCATTGGCGAAAGCGGCTGGGGCAGCTACCACGGCGAAGCCGGGTTTTTAAGGCTGACGATGCAAAAGCCCGTGCTGGTGCAGTCCAAGTGGGCGCGCGGGGATTTGTTCTACCCACCGTATGGCAAACGCTTTGACCAGGTGATGGGGCTGCTCAAGCGCTGGTTTTGAGGGGTTTTGACGCTTGTTTTGGCCTGTTTTTACGGTCAAAAGTGCTCCCAAACCAATAAATACGGGCGCAAGCAGCTCCTGAATTCATAGTGAATTAGGTGATTAAAAACGAATTTACTTGAGGTCAGTTTTTGCACGACTCAGGCTACAGTCAAAATGTTGGTTGGTTGGCAGATGCGGTGGGACTTGCGGACTGTTTGCCACCAACAGCTTGCCGGGTTTCACGGAATTTTTATATCTGTGAATAAACAGTACGATGCCTGGAGACCCAACAGGTAAGCCAAATTCAGGGGATTTTGATGACTAGATTTGATTGCGGCGCCATTTTTATACCGCGAGTTTTGCGGTATTCGGCGAGTTAGTCGTTGATTAACATGCCAGAGTTCTTCATCAACCTCCCTCCTGCAGCACAAGCCGCGCTGGTTGCATCGGTTGTCACACTGTTTGGCGGTGTACTCTCAGCCGCAATTGGTCTTTGGGGCGTAACAAAGACTAACAACGCACACGAACAGCGACTCCGGGCTCAGTTCGAAAAGGATGATGAGCGGAAAAGAGTAGAACGAGAAATGGACCTCCGCAAGTCGGTCTACTTGGAGGTAGCGGAAGCCATTCAGGCTGGGTTACTCATGATTTCAAGATACCCAGACATAAACATATCTCAAGAAGAGCTTACAGCTGAACTCAACAGCAAACGGTATGGCTTCGCCAAAGCCAACCTTATCGCCAAACCAGCCCTGCTTGAAAAGCTAATGAAGTTCAATACCGCATTGGGCGCATGCGTATTGAAGCTATCGTTAAATCGACAAAGTCTAATGAACAACAAAGACCGACTAGCAAGCATCAGCGCGGAAATCAACAAACATCTTGCCGAGAGAGAGTCAGCCCTTTCCGCAGTAAAGGCCACTCAATTAAACGGCACGCAAAATCAAAGTCAAATTGAAGCGTTGAATAAAATATTCAACTGGACGCAAACTGAAATCGATCGACTAACTGCTGAGCAACGCGAACTGCAAGCAGTTTATCGGGGGAAGTGGCTAGATTTAGTTAAGCAAAGTAGAGAGGCGGCATCCTCCCTGAATTCCCTACTTGCACCACTAGTCTCAGCGGCGAGAATAGAACTCGAGATACCAATCGACGAAAAATCATATGCAATCGCCATAAACGAGGCAGTTACGGAACAGGAGAAAAACTTGAGTGAGTTCCTACAGCAACTATCACCGGTCAACTCCAACCAGGAAGGGCAAAACGGCTAGCTGGAAAACAATCGGGATCAATCCAGATCAGAATCCATTAAATCCTATTTGCTATAAATTCAGAAGCTGCTCACGCCCGCATTCATTGGCCTAGAGACCTAAATGATAGGTAAAACTGAACTAAAAACAGCTTTTTGAAGACGTGAAACAGCATAAATCGCCTTCGCACAGCTTTAAAAAACCAAAAATAGGCCGTTTTTAACCGAAAAAAGTGCCTGTAACCCAATAAATAAGGGCGTAAGCAGCTCCTGAAAACGTAGCGTCTATTCTGCTGTCAACAGAAAATCTGCGATGCCTTCAATACAAAGCTGCGGCTGGTCCCGTTGCGGCGAATGGCCGCAGTCTGCCAGCCTGAGTTGCTGCGCATGTGGCGCAACCTGGGCGATTTCATCAATCTGCAGCATGGTGCCGTATTCGTCGCATAAGCCTTGAATCAGCAGCAGCAGCGGCGCTGAGATGCGGCTGCAGTCTGGGCGAATGTCAAAGCTGGCGAAGGCTTTGGACAGCCACACGTCGTTCCATTGCCAAAAAGCGCCGTCCACGTCAGCATGGTGTTTGGCCAGGCGCGCCTTTAAATCACCTGATTCAAATGCCAGCTTGGCCTGGCTTATCGCATCGGTGGCGATGCTTTCAACCACCACATGCGGCGCCATGGCGATGCAGGCAGCGACTGGAAAGCGGCTGGCGTAAAGCAGGGCGATGGTTGCGCCGTCTGAATGGCCTAGCAGTACGGGGTTTTGAATCTGCAGTTGTGCAAGCAATGCTGGCAGCACGTCAAAAGCTTCGCGGTGCATGTAGTTGGCTGGCAAGACGTTGCGGCCTGGCGGTGCGGCATCTGACTGGCCGTATCCGCGCCGTGAATAAACCAACCCGGCGCGCCCGGTGGCTTGGCACACGGCCAGTGGCCAGTCAATGCCGCGTTGCGTCCACAGGCTGACTGAGCCCAGGCCTTCGTGCAAAAACACAATTGGCACCAGCGCGTCATCACCTTCAATTTGGCGGACTTCAAGCTCAATACCCTGGAGGTTTATCAAACGCATGACCGTCATCGTATCGGATGGCGTGGATGGCGTTATTCTTAGGCCATGAGCAAGCTTTTGGATTCTTTTTGGCGCGCCGCCATGTACTGCCTGCACCCCCGGGTGATTGCGCTGTCGGTGTTGCCGCTGGCCATCATGGCGGTGCTGTCGTTGGGCCTGGGTTATTTTTATTGGGAAGCCGCAGTGGCGGCGGTGCGCAGCAACCTGGAGAGTTTTGCCCTGCTGGACACCATGGTGCGCTGGCTGGAAAGCCTGGGTTTGAGCGGTTTGCGCGTGGTGCTGGCGCCTGTGCTGCTGCTGTTTTTGGCGATTCCGGTGATTGTGATTGTCTCGCTGCTGTTTGTGGCGATTTTCATGACGCCGGCCATGGTGGCGCTGGTGGCTGAGCGGCGGTTCCCATCACTGGAGCGCAAAAAAGGCGGCTCCATGCTGGCCAGCGTGTTCTGGTCGCTGGGCTCGACGGTGCTGGCGGCGATTGCGCTGGTGTTGTCCATCCCGCTGTGGCTGGTGCCGCCGCTGATTCTGATTTTGCCGCCGTTGATTTGGGGTTGGCTCACCTACCGGGTGATGTCGTATGACGCGCTGGTTGACCACGCCAGCAGCGAGGAGCGGCGGCAGATTTTTAAAGAGCATCGCGGCTCTTTGCTAAGTATTGGCATCATCAGCGGCTACCTGGGCGCCGCGCCCAGCCTGATCTGGGCGTCTGGCGCGATGTTCGTGGCGCTGGCACCGGTGCTGGTGCCGGTGGCTATCTGGATTTACACACTGGTGTTTGCTTTTTCGTCGCTCTGGTTTGCGCATTACACACTGGAGGCGCTTGACCAGCTACGCAAGAAGAATAATGCTACAGACCAACAAATGCGGGCGCAAGAAGCTCCTGAATTAATAGCGAATAATTCAACTGTGACGCCATCCACAGTCATCGACTTGCCCGCCCCGGGCGCTCAACCTTAAATCTGGTTTTTTTACTCCTTTCATGACCACAAACTTCGCAATCATCATCATCGGCGACGAAATCCTGTCCGGCAAACGTGCCGACAAACACCTGCCCAAAGCCATTGAGCTGTTAGGCGCACGCGGCCTGGCGCTCAGCTATGCCGACTACGTGGGCGACGACATGGCGCGCATCACCAGCACATTGGCGCGGGCCTTTGCCGCCGCGCGTGAGTCGGGCGACGTGGTGTTTTCATGCGGTGGCATTGGTGCCACGCCTGACGACCACACCCGCCAGTGCGCCGCCGCTGCTCTCGGCGTTGAGCTGGCTTTGCACCCCGAGGCCAAGGCGCTGATCACCGAACGCATGAAAGACACCGCCAAAGAGCAGGGCGTGCCGTTTGACGAAAACCGCCCGGACAACATCCACCGCCTGAACATGGGCATGTTCCCGGTCGGCTGCGACATCATTCCCAACCCGTATAACAAAATCCCCGGCTTCAGTTGCTATGTTGAGCGTAAGGGTTCTTCAATCAAGCAGGGGCCGCGGGACTGGCTTTGCCAGACCGCAGGCGCAGCGGCCCCCTCGGGGGGCAGTGACCCACACGAAGTGGGGGAGCGTGGGGGCGTACATTTCTTGCCAGGATTTCCGGTGATGGCCTGGCCGATGATTGAGTGGGTTTTAGATAGCCAATACGCCCATTTGCACCAAAAGTCAGCCTACATTGAAAAATCCGTCATCGTCTCTGGCTCGATGGAAGCAACCCTGACACCGCTGATGGAAGCGATTGAAGCTGACTTTGCTGGCGTCAAAGTTTTCAGCCTGCCCAGTGTGGACCACCCCACTTATGGGCGTCATATTGAGCTTGGCGTGAAAGGTGCGCCTGATGTGATTGAGCGGGCTTACCCCGCACTGCTGGCAGGACTGAATCCCTTTAATGTCAAGCTCGGCCCTGAATTGGTGCGTTAAGTATGCACCATACAAGTGCATTTCGGGTGATGCACGCAATCGTGCAGAATGCAGAACTTTCTGTCTTTTAAAGCTGGATACAGCGCTGTGCAAGCTGGTTTTGGCTGCACAATCTGGTGTGTTCTTTGAGTCAGGTGCAGATTGACTTTGGCACAAAAAGTGCATTCATTGACACCTGAAAACTACTCTTCAACCCTTTCATAAACTTAATTACTGGAGATTTTGATGGCAAAGACCGTCGCAGACGTCATGAAAATGGTCAAGGAAAACGAGGTCAAGTTTGTTGACTTCCGCTTTACCGACACCCGCGGCAAAGAGCAGCATGTCACCGTGCCTGTGTCCCATTTTGACGAAGACAAATTCAGCTCCGGCCACGCCTTTGACGGCTCGTCCATCGCTGGCTGGAAGGGCATTGAAGCTTCTGACATGTTGCTGATGCCAGACGCCAACACGGCCAATCTGGACCCGTTTTTTGAAGAAACCACGCTGCTGCTGAGCTGCGACGTGCTGGACCCTACCGACGGCAAAGCCTATGACCGCGACCCACGCTCGATTGCCAAGCGCGCTGAAGCCTATTTGAAGGCCAGCGGCCTGGGCGACACCGCCTACTTTGGCCCAGAGCCAGAGTTCTTCATTTTTGACGACGTGCGCTGGAACACTGACGCATCCGGCACATTCTTCAAGATCGACGAATACGAAGCGCCGTGGAATTCAGGCGCCAAGCTTGAAGGCGGCAACCGTGGCCATCGCCCAACCGTCAAGGGCGGTTATTTCCCCGTGCCACCGGTTGACAGCACGCAAGACATGCGCGCTGAAATGTCGCTGGTGCTTGAGTCATTGGGCATCCCGGTTGAAGTGTTCCACCACGAAGTCGCTGGCGCTGGCCAGAACGAAATTGGCACCAAGTTCAGCACGCTGGTGCAGCGCGCCGACTGGACACAACTGCTGAAATACACGGTACAAAACGTGGCCAATGCCTACGGCAAAACCGCCACTTTCATGCCAAAACCCATCGTTGGCGACAACGGCAGTGGCATGCACGTGCACCAGTCGATCTGGAAAGACGGCAAAAACCTGTTTGCTGGTGACGGCTATGCAGGTCTGTCAGACTTTGCGCTGTACTACATCGGCGGCATCATCAAGCACGCCCGTGCATTGAACGCCATCACCAACCCAGGCACCAACAGCTACAAGCGTCTGGTCCCAGGTTTTGAGGCACCGGTCAAGCTGGCTTACTCGGCTAAAAACCGTTCAGCATCCATCCGCATTCCTTATGTGGCCAACCCGAAAGGTCGCCGCATTGAGGCGCGCTTCCCGGATCCACTGATGAACCCGTACCTGGGTTTTGCTGCGCTGATGATGGCCGGCCTGGACGGTGTTGAGAACAAAATCCACCCGGGCGAAGCCGCCACGAAGGACTTGTACCATCTGCCGCCAGAAGAAGACGCAAAAATCCCAACCGTCTGCCACAGCCTGGACCAGGCGCTCGACTGCCTGGACGTGGGTCGCGGCTTTTTGACCAAAGGCGGCGTTTTCACCGACTCGATGATCGATGCCTACATTGAGCTGAAGATGGGTGAAGTCACGCGCTTGCGCATGGCCACGCACCCGATCGAGTTCGACATGTATTACTCGCTGTAAAAGGCGCACAAACTGCATTAAAAACGCATTTTGTTGCAAAAAAAGGACGGCTTGGGCCGTCCTTTTTTCATTCTGCTGTGGGGTTAAAGCCAGATGACTTTGCAATTTCACGTCTTTGCCGCATACTGGCAGACCGTCCAAAGCCAAAACGGGCAACTGGGAACACGGAACTGGGGTAAAGCATGACACACACTTTATTGATCTCGACATTCGGTATCTTGCTGGCGCTGGCTGGCAGCTCTGCATCGGCTCAAATTTACCGTTGCGTGGGCGCTGACGGCCGTAGCACTGAATACATTAACAATATCAAAGACGCGCAAACACGTGGTTGCAAAACCATGGAAGGCGGCAATGTGACGGTGGTGCAGAGCGTGCCAGTGCAAAGGGCCCCTGCAGTCAGAGTAGCCTCCGTCGGCTCATCATCTGGCAACCCCACAGACGGTAGTCCAGACCAGAAAGCACGCGAGAGTGATTCACGCAGTATTCTTGAGTCAGAACTGAAAAAAGCCGAAGCCAAACTGGCCGAGCAACAAAAAGAATTCAACAACGGCGAGCCTGAAAAGCAGGGCATTGAAGGCCGCAACTACCAGCGCTACCTGGACCGCGTGGCTGATCTGAAAGACAGCATTACCCGCAACCAGAGCGACATTGCTGGCCTGAAACGCGAAATTTCCCGTCTGCCCAACAGCAATTAACCCGCATTTGCTGACAAGGCGCGGTTCTGCGCCAAAATACAAGGCTTGAAAAAGCCCTTATTTTTTACTTCCAAACTGGTCGCTTCTGTGGATCAGCCGCGCTTTCAGGCGTTTGACCTGCTGGCCACGCTGGTAGCCGTGGTGCGCACCGACGGTGTGGTGGTGTTTGCCAACGCCGCCCTTGAAGACGCGCTCGGCATGTCACGCCGCACGATTGAAGGCTCTCAACTTCCTGACTGTTTTACCGAACCGCATATTTTGCAGAATGCGCTGGTGGGTGCGGGCAGCAACGAGTTTGCTGCGCTGCGCTATGACGCCTGGTTGAACCGCCTGGGCCATGAGCCTATGCCGGTGCATGTGGTGCTGGCACAAACCGACACACCCGGCGAAGCCATCATTGAACTGCTGCCGCTGGAGCAACAAGCCAAGCAAGACCGTGAAGAACGCCTGATGGATCAGGCCCAGGCCAACAAAGAGCTGATTCGCAACTTGGCGCATGAGATCAAAAACCCGCTGGGTGGCATTCGGGGGGCGGCACAACTGCTGCAAATGGACATCGACAAGTCGCTGACCGAGTACACCCAGGTCATCATTCATGAGGCTGACCGGCTGCAGTCGCTGGTGGATCGCCTGCTGGCGCCGCACCGCCGACCGCATCTGGTCGGTGATGTGAACATTCATGAGGTGTGTGAGCGGGTCAGGTCACTGATATTGGCTGAATTCCCCAAGGGTTTGCGCTTTAGCCGGGACTACGACATTTCAATTCCTGACTTTCGGGGTGACCGTGAGCAACTGATTCAAGCTGTCATCAACATTGCCCATAACGCCGCGCAGGCACTGTCAGAGCGCATTTCTTCAGGTGATGCACACATCACCTTCAAGACACGAATCGCCCGACAAGTAACCTTTGGCAAGCAGCGCTATCGCTTGGCACTGGAATTGCATGTCATTGACAATGGACCGGGCGTGCCGGACTCTTTGAAAGACCGCATCTTCTACCCGCTGATATCGGGACGTGAAGGCGGTTCAGGCCTCGGGCTGACACTGGCGCAAACCTTTGTACAGCAACACCACGGTTTGATTGAGTGCGACAGTGTCCCGGGGCGAACAGATTTCAAGTTGTTGATACCTCTGCCTTGAGGTTTTACCTTGTTGTCTGACGCCAGATTTTTTCGACAGACACATCTTGGGTAAAGCCCAAAGGGACAAAGCAGCATGAAGTCCATCTGGATAGTTGATGATGACCAGTCCATCAGGTTTGTACTGGAAAAGGCTTTGTTGCGTGAAGACCTGCCCACCCGCAGCTTTACCAACCCGCGCGAAGTGCTGACAGCACTGGCCGAATTAAGCGGCGCGGGCGATGACGACGGCCCGCAAATCCTGGTGAGTGACATTCGCATGCCCGGTGGCTCGGGCCTGGAACTGCTGGAAAAAGTCAAACAGAAATTGCCCGGTTTGCCCGTCATCATCATGACGGCGTTTTCAGACCTGGACAGTGCGGTATCTGCCTTTCAGGGCGGCGCGTTTGAGTATTTGCCCAAGCCGTTTGACCTGCCCAAAGCCGTTGAACTGATTCGCTGCGCGGTGGAAGAAAGCCAGCGTGAAGAAGTCGCTGAAGAACGCATGGCCGCTGCGCCTGAAATGCTCGGCCAGGCTCCGGCCATGCAAGACGTTTTCAGGGCGATTGGCCGCTTGAGCCAAAGCAATGTGACTGTCATGATCACGGGTGAATCGGGCTCGGGCAAAGAGCTGGTAGCCAAGGCTTTGCACAAGCATTCAAGCCGTGCCAACGGGCCTTTTATTGCCATCAATACCGCCGCCATCCCCAAAGACTTGCTGGAAAGCGAACTGTTCGGCCATGAGCGCGGCGCATTTACCGGAGCGCAAACCATGCGCCGTGGCCGCTTTGAACAGGCTGAGGGCGGCACGCTCTTTCTGGATGAAATTGGCGACATGCCGTTTGACCTGCAAACCCGCTTGCTGCGGGTGCTGAGCGATGGGCACTTTTACCGGGTCGGTGGGCACAACGCCATCAAGGCCAATCCGCGCGTGATTGCAGCCACGCATCAGGATCTGGAGCAGCGCGTGAAAGAAGGTGTGTTCCGTGAAGACCTGTATCACCGCCTGAACGTGATCCGCCTGCGGCTGCCTGCACTGCGCGAGCGACGTGAGGACGTGTTCGCATTAACGCGTCACTTCTTGCAGCAAAGCGCCAAGCAACTCGGTGTCGAGCCCAAACGCATCTCCGACGCGGCATTGCAGCAGCTGAGTAAATTCAGTTTTCCTGGCAATGTGCGCCAGCTTGAAAATATTTGCCACTGGTTGACAGTGATGGCGCCGGCGCAGGTCATTGAAACAAAAGACTTGCCGCCTGAGGTGCTGGGCGCAGCGCCAGAAGCTGCCAAAACCGCGATGCCGCAGGTCGCCGCGGCAGTGGATCAGCCTTTTGAGGCGGCGTTTGTGCCGCTGAAGGCCGTGCCAGTCAATGATCTGCCCTCAGGCAGTCATGCAGCAGACGCCAACGGCTGGGAGGCCGACCTGGAGGTGGAGACGCAAGCCCTGCTGGCAACGGGCTGCACTGAAGTATGGGATGTGCTGAGCCGACGTTTTGAGTCCAAACTGATTCAAACCGCATTGCTGAACACCCGGGGCCGGCGGATTGAAGCAGCGCAAAAGCTTGGGATTGGCCGCAACACCATCACGCGCAAGATTCAGGAATTGAACCTGGAGTGAATGTGGCCCCCACGGTCGCTCACTCCGTGTAGCTCCCTGCCCCCCGAGGGAGCCGCTGCGCCTGCGGCCTGGCAAAGCCAGTTCCGCGGCCCCTACTTGCATTAAGTCGATGTCTAGGCTATCACTGGCTTCAGCGATCAGTTTTTCCCTAGTTCAACAATCACTGGCGTATGGTCACTGGGTCTTTCGTTTTTACGCGGCAGTTTGTCAATCACGCAGCCAGTGACAAGCGGCTTGAGCGCCTGGCTGACCAGAATCCGGTCAATCAGCAAGCCCCGGTTGCGGCGAAAGGCAAACTCGCGGTAGTCCCACCATGAATAACTCTTTTCGGGTTGTTCAAACATCCGAAATGCATCGCTCAGGCCCAGGTCAATCAAGCCCTGAAAGTGCTGGCGTTCTTCGGTGGTGTGGTGAATCGTTTCACGTAACCCTACCGGGTCATAAGTGTCGCGGTCTTCGACCGTGATATTGAAATCACCCAGCAACACCAGCTTGTCATGCCTGGCCAGCTCATTTTTCAGCATGGCGTTCAGGCCATCGAGCCACTTCATTTTGTAGGCAAACTTTTCACTGCCTGGCTCCTGGCCGTTGACGAAGTAGCCGTTGACGATTCGGACATCACCGTGCGTTGTTGACAGGGTTGCCGCAATCACGCGAGACTGCTCGTCTGCAAAGCCTGTGATGTTTTTGGTCACGTCACGCACTGGCGTGCGGCTCAAAATCGCGACGCCGTTGTAGGTCTTTTGCCCAAATGCGGCGCTGTGGTAGCCCACGTCTTCAAGGGCTTTGAAAGGGAATTTTTCGTCCGCCACTTTGAGCTCTTGCAGGCACAAGGCATCCACCGGGTTGGCGGCCAGCCAGTCAATGACCTGCGGCAGCCTGACGGAGAGGGAGTTGACGTTCCAGGTGGCGATTTGGGTCATTTTTAAGGTTTTTTAGGTATCAAATCAGGCTCAAGACCAATAGATACGGGCGCAATCAGCTATTAAAAATATAGCGGGATCAGGATGCAGTCAATGGCGAAGGTTTGCGCAAATAGGTCACAAAACTGAACGCCATCCCGCCAGCGCTGACGTGCTGTTCGCGGTCCGACTCTGTCCAGTCTGGGCCCAACTCCGGCGCGTAGGCATCGCCATCAAACTCCTGCGCGATCTCGGTGACTTCAACGCGCTTGGCCAATGGCTCGGCTTGCGCGTAGATTTGCGCACCGCCAATGATCCACACGTCTCGCGAAGCCTGGCATTGCGCCAGCGCGTCTTGCAGGCTGCCTGCAGTTTGGGCGCCTGCCGCCTGCCAGTCGGCTTGGCGCGTGATGACCACGTTTGTGCGGCCTGGCAGCGGGCGAAATTTCGGCGGTATCGAATCCCATGTTTTGCGCCCCATGATGACGGGGCAACCCAGCGTGAGCTTTTTGAAATGCGTCAGGTCTTCAGGCAAGTGCCAGGGCATGGCATTGTTGTGGCCGATCACGCCGTTGGCGGCGCGGGCGTAAATCATGTTGATGTTCATTGGCTAAATGACGAATCAGACCGCGACGGGCGCTTTGATGGCCGGGTGGTGCTGGTAATTCAAAAATTCAAAATCGTCAAACTCATAATCGAAAATCGAAGCCGGTTGGCGTTTGATGTTGAGCGTGGGGTAGGGAAGGGGTTCACGGCTTAATTGCAGCGCGACCTGCTCATCGTGGTTGCTGTAAATGTGGCAGTCACCGCCCGTCCAGACAAAGTCGCCCACGTCAAGATCGCATTGCTGCGCCACCATGTGGGTCAGCAGCGCATAGCTGGCAATATTAAAGGGCACACCCAGGAAAATATCGGCACTGCGCTGGTACAACTGGCAGCTCAGTTGCCCCTTGCCACCGGGCGTGGTTGCAGGCGCAACATAAAACTGAAACAACGCATGGCAGGGCATCAGCGCCATTTTGCTCAGGTCCGCCACGTTCCACGCACTGACGATGATGCGGCGCGAATCAGGGTTGGTTTTCAGGGTCTTGATGACGTCACTGATCTGGTCAATATGCCCACCATCCGGCGTGGGCCAACTGCGCCACTGCACGCCATAAACCGGGCCCAAGTCTCCGTCTGCACGCGCCCACTCGTCCCAAATCGTCACGCCGCGCTCTTTAAGCCAGTTGTTGTTGCTGGACCCCTGCAAAAACCACAGCAGTTCATGCACGATGGATTTGAGATGCACCTTCTTGGTCGTGACCAGCGGAAAGCCTTGCTTTAAATCAAACCGCATCTGATAGCCAAAGACGCTTTTGGTGCCGGTACCAGTGCGATCGGCTTTAAACACACCATGCGTGTCAACGTGGCGCATGAAGTCTTCGTATTGGGAGGAATTGGGTTGAGTCATGAAAAAACCGGGGTAGATATCAGGCAGTCGGGGTGATCCACAACGAGATCCTAGCGGGAATTATGCCCGTACCACCCGCCCCGGATTCATCACACCCTGCGGGTCCAGCGCCTGCTTGATGGCGCGCATCATGCCCAGCGCGACCGGGGATTTGTGGTGCTCGAGTTTGTCGATTTTCAAGCTGCCCACGCCGTGTTCTGCGGATATGGAGCCGTCAAAACGCGCCACCGAGTCATACACAATGGTGTTGACGTCTGCTTCCCGGTCACGCAAAAACACCTTGCTGTCTCCATCGGCTGGCGCCTGCACGTTGTAGTGCAAATTGCCATCACCCAGGTGACCAAAATTAACAAGCCGCACACCTGGTATTGCCGCTTCAAGCAGCGCATCCGTAGTGGTCACAAATTCGGGAATGCGCGACACAGCAATGGAAATGTCGTGTTTGATGTTCAAGCCTTCTTCAGCCTGCGCCAGCGGAATGCTCTCGCGGACATGCCACAGCTGATTGGCTTGCGTCAGGTTTTCGGCGACGACGGCATCACTGACACAGCCATCTTCAAACGCCGTCTCCAATAATTGTTCAAACTGCGTCCTAGCGTGGGCTTCGCTCTCGTGATCAGAGTTTTCAAGCAGTACACAAAAAGGCGCATCTTGCCAAAGCGGTACACGCTGCTGCGGGTAGTGCTTGGCCACCAGGCTCAGGGCAAATTGCCCCATGACCTCAAAACCGGTTAGACCCGCGCCCAAATGCTTGTGTGCCATGCCAAGCAAGGTGACGGCGTGCTCCATCGACGGCACGGCTGCCCAAGCGGTGAGCCTTGCAGCAGGCATCGGGTAAAGCTTCAAGGTGGCGGCGGTGATGATGCCCAGCGTGCCTTCACTGCCGACGAACAGGTCACGCAGGTCGTAACCGGTGTTGTCTTTGCGCAGGCCGCTCAGGCCGTGCCAGATGTCGCCTTGCGCTGTCACCACTTCCAGACCCAGGCACAGGTCACGGGCATTGCCGTAGCGCACCACCTGCGTGCCGCCTGCGTTGGTGGCCAGATTGCCGCCAATGGTGCAACTGCCTTCTGCAGCCAGACTTAATGGAAACAGAAAACCGGCTTTTTCAGCGGTGTCTTGCAAGGTTTGCAAAATGCAGCCGGCATCGACCGTCATGGTCAGGTTGGCGGCGTCGATGCTGCGCACGATGTTCAGGCGCTGCAAACTCAGCACCACTTGCTGGCCTGACTCGTCAGGAATCGAGCCGCCCACCAATCCCGTGTTGCCGCCCTGGGTGACGATGCTGACGTTGCTGGCTGCGCAGGCCTTGACCACAGCGGCGACCTCGGTTGTGTTGGCAGGCCGCACCACAGCCAGTGCCTTGCCGCGTGTACGCTTGCGCCAATCCAGCTCATAGGCCGACAAGTCGCCATCCACCAGGACATTCGTTTTGCCAACAAGGGCTATGAGTTGATCAATCAGCGGGTGATCCATGTTCAATAGCTTCCTTTGGGTAGCTTGGGTATGCCCTTGAACCTGATCTTCACATGCAGCGAACAAGCCGTGAACAACACCAGGCACAGCACCACTTCGATCATGGCCAGGTAGTTGCCAGGTGCCTTGTCGCTCCAGGCGCGTACGACGCCCTCGGTAAAGTACAGCCACACCAGCAAACTCAGCCAGCGGTAGGTGTACATGCGGTTTTTAAGCACGCCGGCCAGCGGCAAAATCAGCGGCAGTACTTTCAGCGCCAACAGCGAACCGCCGGGGCGAATGGGTGCCAGCACCATCTCCCACAGCACGCCCAGCACGATCAGGCCCATCAGGCTACTGGCAGCAGTCCAGCGTACCCATTCAATTTGATTTTCTTTGTCCATATACCGTTCAGTGAAGTCTGAGGCATGATACCGGGGATGAATTTTCAACAACGATTGCAAGTCTTTTGGGCAGACCTTGCGCACTTTCCCTGGCGTGACACGCTGCTCACCCTGCGCGGCCGTTTTCGTGAAGATCACATGGGGCTGACGGCCAGCAGTTTGACCTTTACCACCACCATTGCGCTGGTGCCATTTTTTACTGTGGCGCTGGCGGTTTTTACCGCCTTCCCCATGTTTTCAAAAATGCAGGGCGCGCTCCAAGGCTGGCTGATTGACAGCCTGATTCCCGACAACATCGCCCGCCAGGTGCTGGGCTACCTGACCCAGTTCAGCAAGCAGGCCAACAAGCTGGGTGTGGCGGGTCTGGGTGTTTTGCTGGTCACGGCGATTGCGCTGATTTTGACAATCGACCGAACACTCAACGGCATCTGGCGTGTCAAAAAAACGCGCCCCTTCACCCAGCGCGTGCTGATTTACTGGTCAGCCATCACTCTGGGGCCCGTGCTGCTGGGGGCGAGCCTGGCGCTTACGTCGTCAGTGGTGGCTGCCACCAGCGGCCTGGCAGGCACGCTGCCTTTCAGCCTGAAATTCTTTTTGACGGCATTTCAGTTTTTATTGATAGCCGCTGGCCTGGCGGCCTTGTACCGCTATGTGCCCAACACCTATGTGAAATGGTCACACGCCTGGGCAGGCGGCATGTTTGCAGCTCTGGGCATTGAGCTGGCCAAAAAAGCGCTGGGCCTGTATCTGAGCATGGTGCCGACCTATTCCATGATTTACGGTGCGTTTGCCACATTGCCGATCTTGCTGATCTGGATTTACGTGGCCTGGGTGATTGTGCTGATGGGCGCGGTGATTGCAGCGTATTTGCCCAGCTTGATGGCAGGCGTAGCCCGTCGTGGTGGCGGCCACGGCTGGCAGTTTCAATTGGCGGTGGAGGTGCTGCAGCAGCTAAACACGATGAGAAACACCACCACCAGGGGCTGCAGCGCATCCGGTCTGGCGCACGCCCTGCAAATTGATGTCCTGCAACTGGAGCCGATTCTGGAAACCCTGACAGAGCTGGACTGGGTCGGGCAGCTGGTGCCCAACGTGGATGCGGGTGCCGATGAAGAGTCCAACTACATCCTGCTGGCAGACCCAGACCAGACGCTGCTGGAGCCATTGATGCAGCGCCTGTTGCTGGACAAAACCGATTCGACTTTGCCGCTGTGGCAGCAGGGCAATTGGTCAAGCCTGAAGCTTAAGCAGGTATTCAATACGCTGCATTAAATCTTCACCTTACCCAACCATATGTCCCGGTACATCGCCCAGTCGCCCATAAAGCTGTAAAGCGGGCGCTTGAAGCTGGCAGGCTTGTTCTTTTCAAAGCCAAAGTGGCCGACCCATGCAAACCCGTAGCCGCAGAGCAGGCCGTACAGCAGGTACTGCGGTTTGCCAGTGGCTACCAGCATGGCCAGGCAGACCAGCACCAGGCTGGTGCCGACAAAATGCAGACGGCGGCAGGTTTTGTTGCTGTGCTCGGTGAGGTAGAACGGGTAAAACTCGGCGAAGGTCTGAAACGCTTTGGGGTCCTGCATGGTTGTCTCCTTGTTTTTTGCGAGTTTAGGCGATGGCGAAGGGCGCGCAAAGGAAACCCCTGAAGCGTGCGCGACCACCCCGGGTAGGTGGCTCGGTCAACCGGTAGTTGGGAAAGCGCTGCAAAAACCGGCCAATCGCAATTCGGCCTTCCAGTCGCGCCAGGCTCATGCCGGCGCACTGGTGAATGCCCAAACCGAACGACAGGTGGCGGTTGTTGCTGCGCTCCAGCAGTAGCTCGTTGGGTTGCTCAAATTGCGCTGGGTCGCGGTTGGCGGCACCGATGCACAGCGTCAGCAAGCTGCCAGCCGCTATTGATATGCCGCCAATCCGTGTGTCTATCACGGCGCGGCGGTTGCTGAGCTGGTTGGATGGCTCAAAACGTAGAAATTCGTCAATTACAGGGTTCAAATAGGCCTCCAGACCAATAGAATCAGGCGCAAGCAGCTCCTGTTTTGATAGTAACTCTGCCTTGGCGTCGGGGTGCTCCGTCAGTGCCACCAACGCATTGCCAATCAGGTTGGTGGTGGTTTCATGGCCTGCGTTGAGGATAAAGACGCAGTTTTGCAGCAGCTCAGCCTCGCTCAGTTTTTCACCGGTTTGCTCTTCTCCAATCAGCCGCGTCAGCACGTCATGCTCGGGGTTGCCGGGGTGCTTGCGCCGCTCGGCCACCAGCGTTTTCAGGTAGTCGGTAAATTCGGTCACGCTGCGGTTACCCAAGGCCTCCTGCTCGGGCGTGAGCTTGGGCTCCAGCGCTCCCAAGATGGCCAGTGACCAGCCGCGCAGTGGCGCTCTGTCAGCGTGCGGCACACCCAGCAAATTGCCAATCACCTCCACCGGAATCGCAGATGCAAAATCTTCAATCAGATCGCCACCGCCTTTGATTTGAATCGCGTCCAGCAGGCTGTCCACCAGCGCGATGAGGCTGGGCTCCATGTCAGCAATTGCCCGACGTGTCAGTGCGCCCATGATGAGCTTGCGCACCCGCGTATGCAGCGGCGGGTCGTTGAACACGAGGCTGGTGGTGTGGTGCGCAAACAGGGGTGAAGCCGCGCCGTACTTGGGTTCAAATTCCACTTTTTTATCAGAGCTGAAGGTTGGTGCATCCCGGTAAACCGATACCAGGTCGGCATGTCGGGTTAAAAAATACGAGCCATCAGGCATCAGCCGTACGGGGCTGGTCTCGCGCAGCACGTCATACACCGGGTAGGGGTTGGCGTAAAAGTCAGGCGGCAAGGCGCGCAGATCGAAGGTGGCGACTATTTCTTGCGCTCTGGCCTTGGACATGGCAATCATCATTGAAGAAAGCTTTTGATCGCCATCAAAGTTTGCTCAGGTGCTTCGGTCATCTGGTGATGACCGACGTCCAACTTGACCACTTTGAAAGTTTTACCTGCCGTTTTTGCTGTCTCAATCAGCAAGTTAGCTGCCTTGGCCTGCGTCATCTGGTCGTCGGCGCCCAGCAAAAACAGGATGGGGCAGGTCACCTGGCTGACGGCTGTTGTGCCGTTGGCGTAGTCATCACAGGCCTTGAAACCCCGGTGGAACACATTGACCTGCGTGTTGCTGGCCAGCACGCGGCGGCCCAGTGCCAGGCTGCTGCCATACACCCAGGTGCCGGGGCCCAGTGCTGAGGGCGGTGCCGCGAGTGTGCTGCGTGAAAAGATGTTGATCATCTTCAGTGCTGCCATGGGGTCATTGAGCGACGATTCAAGCAAAGCAGGTGACACTTTCATCGGGAAAGCGGTGCCAACCAATACCAGGTGCGAGACACGTTCTTTGAGCTTTGAAGCGGCTTCCAATGCGATCAGCGATCCCCAGCTGTGACCCACCAGAGCGGCTTTCTCAAGACCTGCGGCATCCAGCAGCGCTGCAATAAACGCAGCAGCTTCCTCAACACTGGCGGGCGCGTCACCTTCGCTTTTGCAATGCCCCGGCAGGTCAATGGCCAACACGTTCCAGCCATGGTTGGCCATGTAGCGGCTTTGCAAAATCCACACGCTGTGGTCGTTCAGCACGCCATGTATGAAGACGACTGTTGGCTTTGTTGCATCAAATGCTTTGCCTGCTGTGTAGCAATAGGTTTTGTGGGACTTGACTGTAACGATCATGGTTTGATTGCTCTCCTGGTTCTTGATGGTGTTAGATGTCAGCAATCAAACGCTTGCCCATTGACACCACCTCGTCGGTTGCGTAACCCAAATGCTCATAAAACGCAATTACGTCGTGGTTGGAACTGCGAATCTGCAGGCTCAACTTCGGGCAACCTGCTTGCGTTAGCAGTGTTTCACCAGCCATCATCAATTGTCTTGCGTAGCCTTTGCCGCGATTGGCGGGTTGTACGGCAAGGTAGTTGACCCAGCCGCGATGGCCGTCGTAGCCGAACATCGCACTGGCGATCAACTCGTCATTGACCAGGCCGACCAAAAACCTGTCAGCCTGTGTGCCTAGCTTGCGTGCAAGATCCCGATGCGGATCATTCCACGCGCGAGTCAGTGAACATGCTTTCCATAAATCGACGACAGACGTCTCATCCGATTCGACAAAAGGGCGAATTTTCAGCAATGTCAATTTGCTTTCTCCGCGGCTTTCAAAGCACGTTTCAAGTCGTCGATCAAGTCATCGGCATCCTCCAGTCCAATTGACAGACGAATCGTGCCCTGGCTGATACCTGCACCTGCCAGTGCCTCGTCGGTCATGCGGAAATGCGTGGTGCTGGCCGGGTGAATCACCAGGCTGCGGCAGTCGCCTACATTGGCCAGATGGCTGAAGACCTTCAGGCTTTCTACAAAAGACTTGCCCTGACTGCGCGAGCCCTTCAGGTCAAAACTGAAGACCGAGCCCGCGCCGCGCGGCAACAGCTTTTTGGCCAACGCATGGCTGGGGTGCGATTCCAGAATCGGGTGGCCAACGCGCGACACAAACGGGTGGCTGGCCAAAAACGACACAACTTTTTCAGTGTTGCTCATGTGCCTGGCCATGCGCAGGCCCAGTGTTTCAATGCCCTGCAAAATCAGCCAGGCCGTGTGCGGGCTCATGCAAGCACCAAAGTCGCGCAGGCCTTCACGACGGGCGCGCAGCAAAAACGCACCGACGGTGCTTTCTTCACTGAATACCATGCTGTGAAAACCGTCGTAGGGCTCAGTCAGTTCCTTGAATTTGCCTGATTTTTCCCAGTCAAACGAGCCACCATCCACCACAATGCCGCCAATCACCGTGCCGTGGCCGCTTAAAAACTTGGTGGCCGAGTGGTAGACCAGGTCCGCACCGTGGTCAAACGGTTTGATCAGCCAGGGCGAGGTGAGGGTGGAGTCCACCAGCAGCGGGGCACCGGCCTCGTGGGCAATGGCGGCGACTGCGGCAATGTCCAGTACGTCCAGGCCGGGGTTGCCGACTGTTTCGCCAAAAAACAGTTTGGTGTTAGGCCTGCTAGCTGCGCGCCAGCCGTCCAGGTCACCGGGTTTGACGAAAGTTGTTTCAATGCCAAAGCGGCGCATCGTGTAGTTCAGCAGGTTTTGCGATCCGCCGTACAGCGCGGTTGAGGCGACGATGTGGGAGCCTGCGCCCATCAGCGTGGCAATGCTCAGGTGCAGCGCCGCCTGGCCGCTGGCAGTTGCTATGGCACCTATGCCACCTTCAAGTGCGGCCACGCGTTGCTCCAGCACGGCGTTGGTGGGGTTGCTGATGCGCGAATACACGTGGCCAGCGCGCTCCAGGTTAAACAGGCTGGCCGCGTGGTCGCTGGACTCAAAAACAAATGATGTGGTCAGGTGAATCGGCACGGCGCGAGCGCCAGTGGTTGGGTCAGGCGATGCACCTGCGTGCAGCGACAGGGTGTCAAAGCCGGGGTCAGCGTAGCCGGGCATGGGGTTGTCTCCAAATGAAAAAATGCGAGTCAGGCATAAAATTTAAATGCCTTGACACTTATTGTGGGCTATATTGGCTCTGAGCTTCCCAGAATGCAACGTGCATTGGGAAAATGCAAACATCACACCGAGGAGATTGCCATGAAAGTAGCCGACATACTGCGCGTTAAAGGCAGCACGCTTTATACCGTTCAGCCCGACGAGCCACTGGCCAAAGCGACACAGATCATGGCCGAAAAAGACATCGGCTCGCTGGTAGTGATGGAGCATGGTGACCTGGTCGGCATGCTGACTTTCAGGGAGGTGATTGTCAGCATCGTCGGCAACGGCGGAGAGGTGGGCACCCTGCTGGTACGCAAGGCCATGGACGACCACCCGTTGACCTGCACCAGCGAGACAGAACTCGACGAAGTGCGCCGCATGATGCTGGAACGCCATGCCCGCTATATGCCGGTGATGAACCAGAAAATGCTGATGGGCGTGATCTCTTTGTACGACGTGGCCAAGGCTGTAGTCGACAGTCAGAACTTTGAAAACAAGATGCTCAAGGCTTACATCAGGGATTGGCCTGCAGGAGAAGATGATGGCAAAAGCGGCTAGCGGGTTGCTACTCGTATAGCCAAAATTGTTGCCATAGTTGTTTCGTACGCGTGCACTAAAATTAAAAGATGGAAGCAAAAACGCGTAAAAGTGAAATGACCCAAGCGTCGATCATTGATGCGGCATTAGATATTGCTGCGGAACGCGGACTGGCTGCTATATCCATGAAGGGCGTTGCGGACCGGTTGCAGTTGTCCAAGAGTGGGGTTTTTTCACGCTCCGGTTCTGTCGAGTCATTGCAACTTGCTGTGGTAGAAGAGTATGGTCGCCGGTTTGTGGCTGATATTTTTTTGCCAGCCATGCAAAAGCCGCGGGGCTTGCCAAGGCTGGACGCCATGATGTTGAGGTGGTTTGAGAGGGTAACAACTCACTCGGGTATTGGTGCGGCAGTTTTTGAGGCTGCTGCTTTCAGTCTTGACTCAGTGGACGAAAAGCTCAAAAAAATACTGGCAGATGGTGTCGCGGGCTGGCGTTTTACGATGCGCCGTACGGTGGTTCAAGCCAGTGAAGCGGGGCATCTTAAAGCCGATCTGAATGTTGACCTTTTCATCTACGAGCTGCACAGCCTGGTGTTGGGTGCTTTGTACGAGTCGGCGTTTTTAGGTGACAAAAAAATGGCGGCAAAAGGCGTGCAAGCTTATTACCGTTTGATCGATTCGTACCGGCCATAAACTTAGTTTCAGACCACAAAGTCTATCTCTCGCATGCGAGAGTTGCCGCAATCACCTGCCTGCAACATCTCCCTGCTAGCGGACAGTTTGCTAAATTGTTGACAGATGTGCGGCATCACCCAGGCACTTACCAGACGCCGCATGCTGGCGCCGGCATTGTCAGAGTCAGCCGTATCCCACAGATGGTCTTTGCTGGCGGTTTTTTCCAGCCGGTCCAGCACTAAACCGGTCGCGTTGAGATTGACCCAGTCCAAGAAAGACGGCGCTACGCTGCATTTGTTGGCTTTGATAAGGTCGCCGACTATGTCGTCAAGTGCTTGAATGGCCAAGACTTCAGCGCTCGGGCAGGTATTTTGGAAGTGCTTTTTTATTGCGGGGGGCATTATTGCTCCTGTGGCGCGTTTGCGTTGGTTATCAGCTTTTGAGCTTGCCATCAGCAGACAAAACGCCTAGCGCGACGTACTTGGAGCCTACACGTGCATTTGCTGCGCTGTAGTCCACAGTAAATCCGCCCAAATCCAGATTGCGGATCGAGCCTAAAGCCTGCCGGAGTTTGGTGCGAGATACGCCACGTCCGGCTCGACTCAAACCTTCGGCCATGATGCGTGTGTTGATATATCCCTCCAGGCTGCCTGAGCTGAAGGTTTGCTGATCGATAGCACGCATCGCGCTTTGGTAATCTCTGACAACCAGGTACTTGGACTGGTAGGCATCAGGAAAGACTGTGGTGATGCCTATCCCTTGCGCCTTGGCTCCGAGCTGCTTGATACCGTCTTGTGTGAATGTTGGGCTGACACCCGCAATCGGTAACATTGCAGATGATTTTTTAAGAGCGGCTACCAGCCCAGTGGTGGCTGACCCAGCAGTGCCCAGCAAAACGGCTGACGGCTTGGCTGCCAGGACGGTAGCTACTACAGCATCAACATTCTTTCCGTCGGTCGCCAAGCTGGTGATAGCCACTGCTTTGATGCCGCTTACCGCTAGAGCACGTGTAGCGTCTTCAGCCATTTCTTTGCCATATGGGTTGTCTAGCACCACCATGGCTATGTCACGAATACCCATGGTGACCAGGCTTTGAACCAATCGGTTCATCTCGTCCGTGTAGCTGACGCGAACATGGAAGACGTTTTGGAGGTCAGTTTTGCGCAGGCTTGATGCGCCGGTAAGTGGGCCTAAGTGCGGCATACCTTCGGCTTCAAGGAGGGGTGAGATGGCTGCGTTGTTGGCTGTTCCCAGGCAACCGAGCAGGCCCACAATGGCGCTGTCTGAAATCAGCTTTTTGACGTTCTCGACACTTCGCGCAGGTGCATACGCGTCGTCCAGCATCAAGTACTTTAACGGTCTGCCATTGATGCCACCCTTGGCATTAATTTGCAGAAGTGCAGCATCTACTCCCAGCTTCATGTTTTGGCCAAAGCCACCCAATGGGCCAGTCATGGCTGCTGTGCAGCCAATGCTCAACGCTTCAGGATCGGATTCTTTTTGCGCACTTGCGTGCGAAAAAAATTGGGTGAGAAGAATAGAGCTTCCTGCAAGAGCGGCTTGCGATGCGAGAAAATGGCGTCTTTTCATGGCTTTTTCCTGGTGGATTGTAAAAAATGGAGCTTAAAACTAACCGATAAGGAAATAATAACGCTAAAAATTTGAGGCTGCAAACTAAAATAGCACGCCAGTGCGAAAGTGAGATAATTTTTGTTTAGCTGTGAAATTTGTCACAATAAATAACCATTTCCGGTAGTGTTTAGTGCTGCTGCGTCGGCGGGTAAAATTGATCCCTATGAGCGGCAACACCTTTGGAAATCTATTCGCAGTCACCAACTTTGGTGAATCCCACGGCCCGGCCATTGGCTGCGTGATTGACGGCTGCCCACCGGGCTTGGATTTGTGCGAGGCCGACATCCAGGCCGACCTGGACCGCCGCCGCCCAGGGACAAGCCGCCACGTGACGCAGCGCAATGAGCCTGACGCGGTTGAAATTTTGTCAGGCGTGTACCAGGGCAAAACCACAGGCACGCCGATTTGCCTGCTGATCAAAAATACCGACCAACGCAGCAAGGATTACGGCAATATTCTGGAGACCTTCAGGCCCGGCCACGCCGACTACGCTTACCTGCACAAGTACGGTCTGCGCGACCCGCGCGGGGGTGGACGGTCTTCAGCGCGGCTGACTGCGCCCACTGTGGCGGCCGGTGCAGTCGCAAAAAAGTGGCTGATGGCCAAATACGGCACAACCTTCAAGGGTTGCATGACGCGGATTGGCGACGAGGCCATTGGGTTTGAGTCCTGGGACTTTGTTGGCAACAATCCGTTTTTCGCGCCGGTTGCCGACGTGTCAAAACTTGAAGCCTACATGGACGCATTGCGCAAGGCAGGAGACTCCTGCGGTGCCAAAATTCGTGTCGTTGCATCCAACGTGCCTGTTGGTCTGGGCGAGCCTCTGTACGACAAGCTGGACGCTGATATTGCTTACGCCATGATGGGTATCAACGCGGTCAAGGGCGTTGAAATCGGTGCTGGCTTTGCCAGTGTGACCCAGCGCGGCACCACGCATGGCGACAGTTTGTCGCCTGACGGTTTTCAGTCCAACAACGCGGGTGGCGTGCTGGGCGGCATCAGCACTGGGCAAGACCTGGAGGTGTCGATAGCGATCAAGCCCACCAGCTCCATCATCACGCCGCGCCAGTCGATTGACACGGCGGGCAACCCCGCTGAAGTGGTGACCAAGGGCCGCCACGACCCCTGCGTGGGCATACGCGCCACGCCGATTGCCGAGGCGCTGCTGGCTCTCGTTGTGATGGAACATGCCCTGCGCCAGCGTGCGCAAAACGCTGATGTGGTGGTGACAACACCCGACATCACGCGCAGTCGTTGAATACCCGCCCAAAGTCTGAAAGCTTGCCCCATGAAAACCATTCTCGTTTTGAACGGCCCCAACCTCAACTTGCTGGGCACGCGCGAGCCCGCCGTCTATGGCTCGCAAACGCTGGCTGATGTTGAAGCGCTGTGTATTGAAGAGTGTGCCAAGCTGGGTTTCAAGCTCGATTTTCGACAAAGCAACCACGAAGGCGTGTTGGTTGATGCGATTCAGGAGGCTGGCCGTGCACAGGCTTCTGGCACACTCGCAGGCGTGGTCTTCAACGCCGGTGCCTACACCCACACCAGCGTAGCGCTGCATGACGCCATCAAGGGCGCGGGCGTGACAGTGATAGAGCTGCATATCAGCAACGTCCACGCCCGTGAGCCGTTTCGCCATCACTCGTATTTGTCGCCCGTCGCCAAGGGCGTGATGGCAGGCTTTGGTGTGAAGGGCTATGCGCTGGCTATCAGCGCATTGGCTGCTATCGCGGGCATGACCTGACAAGCCATTGAGCCATGGCCACAGCGCCCAAATACCCGGTTGATGAGCGGGAGGTCGAATTTTCTGCCATTCGTGCACAAGGCGCGGGTGGGCAAAACGTCAACAAAGTCTCCAGCGCCATCCACTTGCGGTTTGACATCAAAGCATCGTCGTTGCCTGACGACGTCAAAGAACGCTTGTTTGCCCTCAACGACAGTCGCATCACCGAGGCGGGCGTGCTGGTGTTAAAAGCCCAACAGCACCGAACGCAAGAAATGAACCGCAGTGACGCGATGGCCAGGCTTCAAGAAGTCATCGACAGCGTCGCCACCCCGCCGAAAAACCGCAGGGCAACCAAGCCGACTTATGCATCCAAACAGCGCAGGCTGGAGGGCAAAAGCCTGCGCTCTGGCATCAAAGCAGGGCGAAGTAAAAGCGGCAGTTCAGAGGACTGAACCCCAAGATTCACCACCAGCAAAAACGGCTGCATCAACCCGCCCCATTCGCTCAATTGCTTTTCTTCATGGCGCAGGTATTCCAGCCAAACAGTGCATAGGGCGGGCACCAGCCCATGGCGGCTGTTGCCAGTGGCACAACGCCGAGGTAGCCCTACCAGCCGACGGTGCCTGTGGCGGCAAGGGCAATCAAGGCCAGACCGATAACGGCGCGCAGGATGCGGTCAATACCGCCAACGTTTTTAGTCATGAAAATCTCCTGTGAAAGTAGTTGACGAAAAAGTCACAAACTTGAGGGACTTGCAGAATTCCGCAAGCCAGCCGAATTAACCGCTACGTGAGGTAAAAAAAGTTGCGGGCACCGCCTAAAAGGCTGCAAGATCAGGGTATTGAATCATGAACTTGGTGAGCGCCCA
>JBILXX010000121.1:0-8213 GCA_044378095.1 Polaromonas sp. | reverse complement strand
CTGGCTCACAACGAGAATCCCAAGCCCTTCATCTGGACTGCAAGTGCTCGTGACATTCTGGAAAAAGTCATACGCGCCAAGGCCAAACTCAAAATAGTTCAAACAGAGTGAAACACTACACTAGCAGGTCAAGAATGAACCAGTCCAGCCCGATGTAGGGCGTGTTGTCAGCAAAATCATGCACCGGCACCTTGTGCCCGCCCAGCAGCGCAGTGGCGGCCACCAGAACAAACCCGGCACTGGCCAGCCAGCGCGAGCGGTTAAAAATGATGTTGACCAGCGATATGCCGCCCGCAATGCTGAGTGCCGCCAGCATGATCACCCGGATCACCTCCATGTTGTAGCTTTGGCGTAGTTGCGGTGTGGTCAGGTATTGCGGGAAATGAAAAGCCAGCACACCCAGAAAGCACAAGATCCCCAGGCTCAGGGCAATCACACCACTGACAAGACCGCGCCCCGGCTGCAGGGCGCCATGGCTTTCAGTCAATTCATTGAGTTTTTCAAGCAAGACGTTGTTCCTTGTGACGTTTGGTCGGGCCTGTGGTCGCCGCTTTTCGGTCAGCATCGGGCTGGCAGTCCGGGTACCATCCCTGAAGCATGCCTCAACATACCGCCGCACTTTATTCAACTGGCAGTCTATCAGCCGCCGACATCTCCCGCATCATTGAAATGGCCTGGGAAGACCGCACCACGTTTGAGGCGATTGAGCTGCAGTTTGGGCTGAATGAATCAGCAGTGATTGCCCTGATGCGCAGCGAAATGAAAGCGTCGTCATTTCGGATGTGGCGCAAGCGCATGGCTGGGCGGGTAACTAAACACGCTGCATTGAGGCCGAAAGAGATGAACGATGGCGGGCCGCACATTGCGCGGCACCGCATTCCTCAAAGGTAAGTTTTCAGGCCTGCTATTGCTGCTTGGCAGCTTCGCTGGCCACCGCCGCCAGGCCCTGCAACACATCACCAACCACAATCACGCTCGGGCTTTGCAGGCCTTCACGCTCAATCGTGGCGCGCAGGCTGCCCAGCGTGGTGATTGCATGACGCTGGCTGGGCAGGCTGGCGTTCTGGATGATTGCAACCGGCGTGCTGGCAGCTAGGCCCAGCAACAGCTCGTTTTGAATTTGCAGCGAGCCTGTGACACCCATGTAAATCACCAGCGTCAGCCTTGCCTGCGCAGCGGTTGATGCCAGCAGCGCCCAGTCGGTACCGGCATCGCCCGGCTTGGCGTGGCCAGTAACAAACACCACTCCATGCGCGTGATCGCGGTGCGTCAGCGGCACGCCAAGGGATGTCATGGCCGCCAGGCCAGACGTGATGCCGTTGATGACCGTGACCTCAATGCCTGCGGCCTGCAGTGCTTGAATTTCTTCACCGCCGCGGCCAAAAATAAAAGGGTCACCACCTTTGAGGCGCACCACGTTGTCGCCTTCTTTGACAGCCATGACCATCAGTTTTTCAATAAAAGCCTGCGGCGTGGACTTGCAACCACCGCGCTTGCCCACATGCACAATGCGTGCGCCGGGTTGGGCAAAGGCCACGATGTCGGGGTTGACCAGGTCGTCAACAAACAGCACGGTGGCGGTCTGGATGGCTTTGAGCGCCTTGAGTGTGAGCAGCTCCGGGTCGCCAGGGCCCGCACCCACCAGAGTGCATCGTCCATTCGCGACCAATGTGTATTTGCCAGAAATAGTGTTCTTCATAGTTGTTTGACCAGACGCAAGATGTGTTCCACCTGCATGGCAATGGATGCTGGCACGGCGTGCTGGCCAGCCAGCACAGATTGGATATACGCTGCCGTGCTGGCGGCATCGGTGGTTTTGGGCAGGTCGGGCAGGTCCTTTAACGTGCCGGCTTGCCCTTCTTGCAGCAGTTGCCGCTGGCCGTTGATGAAGGCTTCCATCTGCGGCACGCGGCGCGCGTCGGCCACCACCTCGCCCTCGGTGCCGCGCAGCAGCAGGGCGTTGGTCTGGGTCAACTCAAAAGTCTGCGCCATCGACACCGCGTATTCAGGGTGCGTATAGCTGCTGACGACCAGCGCTTTGCCCACGCACGGGTTCATCAATTTCACCAGGCTGTGTGCTGGGTTGCGCAAACCCACAGTGCGGCGCACATCCAGCAGGCGCTTCAGGGCTGGGCACAGGACTTCTGTGGGCACAAAATTCACTTCGCCGGGCGCTATTGACTTGGGAGCTGCTTGCGCCCGTATTTCAAGCACTTCAAGCACTTCTGACACAAAAATACGGCTGTTTTCAGTCGGTGTGCCGTGGATCAGCACCGCCGCACCTTCGCGCGCCAGCAGCAGGCCCAACAGTGGGGTCAGCAGCGGCAGCTTGCGTGCGCCGTTGTAGCTGGGCAGCACCACGACAGGCGCGCCGCTGTCGGGCACCAGGGTCATGCGGCTGCGCACCGCGTCTAAAAACCCGGCCATCTCTTCGGGCGTTTCGCCCTTGATGCGCATGGCCAGGCAAAACGCGCCGACTTCCAGGTCTGTGACCGTGCCGTCCAGCACCTGGCCCAGCAGGTCAGTGGCTTGCTCGCGCGAAAGAGGTCTTGCGCCGTCTTTGCCGCGACCTATTTCCTTGATGTAGTGAGCGATTCCCATCGTGCGATTGTCTGCGAAGGCACATAACCTGCCGTCATATGCTTATGCCACCTGCTGGATCGGGATGACCGTCCGGGGCGCTGCAATCTGGGCGGAGCGCACCCTGCGTTTGAGCTCAGGCACGCAACTGCCGCAATTGGTGCCGCACTTCAAGGCTGCCTGCAAGCCTGCCAGGCGCTGCGCATCGCTGCCTCGCGCGGTTGCCAGATGCGCGTCAATAGCCGCATCGGTCACGTTCAGGCAGGTGCAGACCAGTTTGCCGCGTGCTTCAACTGCCACGGGCGCTTTGGCTCCCGGTGACAGCAGCAGGCGGCCGTAGGTTTGCGCGGGTATCTCGCCTTCGAGGACGGTTTTGATCCACGCCTCTGCGCTGGTGTCGCCTGCCAGCAAAAAGCCAGTCAGCACGGCATGTTCACCTACCCGCGTCAGCCTGGCGGTGCGGCGCTGGCCGCGTTTCTTGTCGGCGTAATGCAGCGTCTCGGGACTTGGCAGCCCAAGTATTTTTTCAATCTGTATGAGCAGTTCATCAGGCGGAGCTATGTGCGCTGCGGCCCTGAACAGCACGCCTTCACGCGCAGCGCCTTGCTCAGCCAAGGGCGTGTTGTTGGCAAACGGCACGCAGCTGGTGAAGGGAAACGCCTTCATCAACGGCTTGAGCGCATTGCGCGCCGCCAGCGACTCACCCGCAGGCAGCCAGGCCATGGCCAGTAAGCTCCAGGGCAATTCAGCTTTCAAAATTTTGACGGCTGCATGTTTGAGTTCAGGCTGCTTGGACGTGGGGCAGTAGGCTGACGTGGTGATGGCGTTAACTCCTGCCAGCGGCTCGCCAACGCTCGAGAGGCCGCTCAAGTATTCACTGCCCCAGTGCATCGCAATAAACGCCTGGCTGACGGCGACTTCATTGGATGCCTGCAGCGGCACCACAATTGAACCGCGCTTGGACGTGACATGAACCAAGTCACCGTCTTTTAGCAACCTGCGCGCCATGTCATTGGCGTTCATTTGCACCGATGGCTCGGCCACATGGCCAAACAATCGGCCCAGCGTGCCGGTGCGGCTCATGCCGTGCCACTGGTCACGCAGGCGGCCTGTGGTCAATGAAAACGGGTAACGTGATTCGCGCTGCTCAGCCACAGGTTTGTAAACCGTGTTGGCAAATTTGGCTTTGCCGTCTGCTGTGGGAAAGATGCCGTCTTCATACAGGCGCGCCTTGCCAACCGTCTCGCCGGTTTTAAGCGGCCACTGCTGCGGGGCTGCGTCCAGCATGGCGTAGCTCATGCCGGTGATGTCCAGGTCACGGCCGCGGGTGGACTCACGGTGTTCGTTCCAGATGGTTTCAATGCCCTCGGTTTCGTTGCTCAAGGAGTAAGGAAAGAGAGTCGGTTTGCCAGCGCGAAATATGGTTTCCAAGCGCTGTGCAAAGGCCACCGCAATCGACCAGTCATGTCGCGTCTGACCCGGTGCGTTCACCGCTGCGCGCACGCGTGAAATGCGGCGTTCGCTGTTCGTCACCGTGCCTATCTTTTCACCCCAGGTGGTCGCGGGCAGCAGCAAGTCGGCGTAGTCGCAGGTCGATGCTGTCGCAAAGGCCTCCTGCACGATGACCAGCTCAGCCCGCTCCAGCGCGCGGCGTACGGTGGTTTGGTCGGGCATCGACTGGGCCGGATTGGTGCAGGCTATCCACAGGGCTTTGATTTCGCCATCAGCAGCTGCCTGAAACATCTCAACTGCCGTTTTGCCAGGCTTGCTCGGCACGTCATCAATTCCCCACATCGCGGCCACTTCAGCCCGGTGCTCGGGGTTGGCCATGTCGCGGTGTGCGCTGATCAAATTGGCCAGACCGCCGACCTCGCGCCCGCCCATGGCGTTGGGCTGGCCTGTGAGCGAGAAAGGACCAGCGCCCGGTTTGCCAATCTGGTGTGTAGCCAAATGCAGGTTAATCAGCGCCGTATTCTTGGCCGTGCCGCTGCTCGACTGGTTCAAGCCCTGGCAGTACAGGCTGAGCGTGGCTGAGGACGTTGCAAATATCTTGGCAGCGGTAAACAGGTCTTCTTTTTTAATGCCGCAAGTCTCCGCCACGATGTCTGGCGTGTAGTCGCGCACCGTGGTTTTTAATGAGTCAAAACCCGTGGTGTGGGCAGCAATGTAGGCGTTGTCCGTCCAGCCTTCCCACAGCATTATGTGCAGCATGCCGTTGAACAAACTCACGTCGGTGCCGGGCTGGATGGGCAGGTACAAGTCTGCGATCTCGGCCGTGTCGGTACGGCGCGGGTCACAAAAGATGATCTTCATCGCCGGGTTGGCCGCTTTCGCGTCTTCAATCCGGCGGAACAAAATTGGGTGCGCGTAGGCCGTATTGCTGCCGACAATAAAAATGCACTGCGCATGGTTCACGTCGTCGTAGCAGTTGGGCGGTGCATCGGCTCCCAGCGTTTGCTTGTAGCCCGCCACCGCGCTGCTCATGCACAGGCGCGAGTTGGTGTCGACGTTGTTGGTGCCAATCAGGCCCTTGGCCAATTTGTTGAAGACGTAATAGTCTTCCGTCAGCAACTGGCCCGAGATGTAAAAGCCCACCGCATCGGGCCCATGTTCTTTGATGATTTGTGCGAATGATTCAGCGGCAAAGCCCAGCGCGCTGTCCCAGCTCACGGGCTTGGCCGCACCATGCCGGTGTTCGCGCCGCATCGGTTGCAGCAAACGGGTCTGGCGCGTCACAGCGGCGCTGGCTGTCAGTGCCAGGGTCGAGCCCTTGGAGCACAGCTTGCCAAAGTTGGCCGGGTGATCGGGGTCGCCTCTTACTCCGGTGATCTGGTCACCAGTCGATTCGATGATCACGCCGCAGCCCACCCCACAGTACGGGCAGGTTGATTTTGTTTCAAGCATTGGCCAGTTCTTTGCTCGCAGGGCCGGCTGTCGGGCGCGTCAAATCAAGCCCCAGCGTCGCCAGCTCGCTCACATCCAGATGCACCGCACCGACTTCAACCTTCACCGCAAACTTGGGCGTGCAGCCTTCGTCAGGTGCCTTGGCGCAGCCGCCGTTCAGGTCAATCGTCCAGTTGTGCAGCGGGCAGGCCACGCTGGTCCCAAACACGATGCCCTGGCTCAGCGGGCCGCCTTTGTGCGGGCAGCGGTCCAGCAGGGCAAACACGCCATCCGCATCGTTGCGGAACACCGCCACGTCCAAGCCCTGGGCGCGTGACACGCGGCGCGAGCCGAGCACAGGGATGTCGGTCACAAGGCAGATTTTTTTCCATTCAGTCATCGTGTTTACCTACATTAGTCACTATTAAATCAGGAGCTGCTTACGCCCGTATTTATTGGTCTTGAGCTCAATTTGACACCTGAAATAGCCATTATCAAGCCGAAATCGCATCAAACTGCCTCGTATCAACCGCCGCCTTCTGCATTTCAAACCACGGGTCTGGCTCTCCGTCCAGTGCAAACTGCAGCTGCGCCCACAGCGCTTGGCGGCCTTCGTGGTCTTCCAGGATTTTCTTCTTCACGTATTCCAGGCCCACGCGGCTCACGTAGTGCACCGTGCGCTCCAGGTACCAGCCTTCTTGCCGGTACAGCTCGCAAAACGCGCCAGTGTATTCCAGCACTTCTTCAGCGGTTTTAACCTTCACCAAAAAGTGCGCCACTTCGGTTTTGATGCCGCCGTTGCCCGCGATGTACATCTCCCAGCCTGAATCAACCCCAATCACGCCCACGTCCTTGATGCCTGACTCGGCGCAGTTGCGCGGGCAGCCGCTGACGGCAAACTTGACCTTGTGCGGTGCATACATGCGCCACATGGCACGCTCCAGGTCTTTGCCCATTTGGGTGGAGTCTTGCGTGCCCATGCGGCACCATTCGCTGCCAACGCAGGTTTTAACCGTACGCAGCGCCTTGGCGTAGGCGTGGCCTGATGGCATGCCGATGTCTTTCCACACATTGACCAAGTCTTCTTTCTTCACACCCAGCAAGTCAATCCGCTGGCCACCCGTGACCTTGACAGTCGGGATTTTGTACTTGTCCACCGCGTCGGCAATGCGGCGCAGCTCGCTGGCTGTCGTCTCACCGCCCCACATGCGCGGGATGACGCTGTAGGTGCCGTCTTTTTGAATGTTGGCATGGCTGCGCTCGTTGATGTAGCGGCTTTGCGGGTCGTCTTTGGCCAGCTTCGGCCAAGTGCTGATGAGGTAATAGTTAACAGCCGGGCGGCAGCTTGCGCAGCCGTTGGGGGTTTTCCAGTCCATCGCCTGGTAAACGTCTTTGATGGTCAGCAGCTTGTTGGCGCGAATCGCATCACGCACCGCCTGGTGGCCGTGGTCGGTGCAGCTGCACATGGCTTTGAGCTTGGGCGTGGCTGAATAGTCGCCACCGGCCGTGAACATCAAAATCTGCTCCACCAGCCCGGTGCATGAGCCGCAGGACGCGCTGGCCTTGGTGTGCTTGCGCACCTCGTCAAGTGTGAACAGGCCTTTTTCTTTGATGGCCTTGCAAATCGTGCCCTTGTTCACACCGTTGCAGCCGCAGACTTCAGCGCTGTCAGGCATGCTGGCGGCTTTGGTGTGGCCTTCATGGCCGGTGTCGCCAATGCTGGACTCGCCAAACATCAGCTTGTCGCGAATGTCAGCCACGCTGCGGCCGTCGCGCAGCAGCTTGAAGTAATAGCTGCCATCCACAGTGTCGCCATACAGGCAGGCACCGACCAGCTGGTCGTCTTTGATCACCAGCTTTTTGTACACGCCACCGAATGGGTCAGACATGATGATTTCTTCAGACCCTTCACTGCCCATAAAGTCACCCGCGCTGAACAAATCAATGCCCGTCACTTTGAGTTTGGTCGAGGTTAGCGAGCCCGCGTAGCGGCCAATACCAAACTGCGCCAGGTGGTTGGCAGCGACTTTGGCTTGCTCAAACAGCGGGGCCACCAAGCCGTAAGCAATGCCCCGGTGCGCCGCACATTCACCCACGCTGTAGATGCGTGCATCGGTGGTGGTTTGCATCGTGTCATTCACCACAATGCCCTTGTTGCAGTGGATGCGCATCGACTCGGCCAGCGCCGTGTTGGGGCGAATGCCGACGGCCATGACGACCAAGTCGGTCGCCAGCTCGGTGCCGTCTTTGAACTTGATCGACGTGACCCTTCCGTCCGGCCCGCCCACGAGCTCTTGCGTCTGCGCACCCATCAAAAACTTCAGCCCACGGTCTTCAAGCGACTTTTGCAGCAGCTTGCCCGCCACGCTGTCGAGCTGGCGCTCCATCAGCGTTGGCATCACGTGGACGACCGACACTTCCATACCGCGCAGCATCAGGCCATTGGCCGCCTCCAGGCCCAGCAGGCCGCCGCCAATCACCACGGCTTTTTTGTATTTGACGGACGCGTCAATCATCGCGTTGGTGTCGGCAATGTCGCGGTAGGCAATCACGCCGTCCAGGTCTTTGCCGGGGATAGGCAAAATAAAGGGGTTGGATCCGGTGCACAGCAGCAGGCGGTCGTATTCGGGAGTGTCTGAATTTCTGTGTGTGAAGCGGATTGGATGTTAGCTGAGGTTTGAAGGTTTTTGGATTTTTTCTTTTCAAAGAGGCCCCTGCCAGGCCGCCGGAGGCGTCCCCCTCCCGTTTTC
>JBILXX010000039.1:0-29598 GCA_044378095.1 Polaromonas sp. | reverse complement strand
CCGCGCGATGGCTGCAAAGCCGCTTCGGGCTACGCCCTACGCAGCTTTGCAGTCATCGCAAACAAAATAGAAAAAGCGGACAATCTATTTGCTCTAAAACCGGACAGTTCTATTTACTGCTGACAAGGGAGTGTTAACCATTAAATCAGCAATATATTCTTGACAAATAAATTTTGTATGCAAAAAATGATGTCTATTACATGGAGATGATGCGTATGTTGACGTTGGACTTTCACCCCACGGGCCGCCATTTTTTGCAAATCCCGGGCCCATCACCCGTGCCAGACCGCGTTTTGCGGGCCATGAGTTACCCCACCATTGACCATCGCGGCCCCGAATTTGCGGCGCTGGGCCTGAAGGTGCTGGCCGATGTGAAGAAAATCTTCAAGACCACGCAGCCCGTCATCATTTACCCGGCATCGGGCACAGGCGCTTGGGAGGCTGCGCTCGTGAACACACTCAGCGCGGGTGACCATGTGCTGATGTACGAGACCGGCCACTTTGCCTGGCTGTGGCAAAAGCTGGCGACCCGCCTGGGCCTGAAGGCTGAAGTGATGAGCCACCCGGGCGCAGAGGTATGGCGGCACGGCGTGCAGGCGCACCTGATTGAAGAGCGTTTGAAAGCTGACACAGTCCACAGCATCAAAGCCGTGTGCGTGGTTCACAACGAAACATCCACCGGTGTGACCAGCAACATCGCCGCCGTGCGCAAGGCGATGGACGCGGCCAAACATCCGGCGCTGCTGCTGGTCGACACGATTTCAGGCCTGGCATCAGCTGATTATTGCCACGACGCCTGGGGCGTTGACGTGACGATCAGCGGCTCGCAAAAGGGCCTGATGTTGCCGCCAGGCATCAGCTTTAATGCCGTCTCAAGCAAGGCCATCGAAGCCAGCAAAAAAGTAACACTGCCCAAAGCCTTCTGGGCCTGGGACGAGATCATTGAGATGAACAAAACCGGCTACTGGCCGTCAACGCCGAATACCAATTTGCTCTACGCCCTGAGCGAAGCCTGCGACATGCTGCTGGCGCACGGGCTTGACGCCGTGTTTGCCCGCCACCAGCGCTGGGCCGAGGGCGTGCGCGGGGCTGTGAAGGCTTGGGGCCTGCAAATCCAGTGCGCTGACCCTGCGGTTTATTCGCCCGTGCTGACGGGCGTCATGACGCCCGAAGGTGTTGACGCGGATGCGGTGCGCAAAATCATTTACGAGCGATTTGATTGTTCACTGGGCACCGGCCTGGGCAAAGTCAAAGGCAAGATGTTTCGTATCGGCCATCTGGGTGACTGCAATGACCTGACGCTGATGGCTGCCCTGGCAGGCTGCGAAATGGGCCTGAAACTGGCGGGCGTCAAGCTGGCCGGTTCGGGTGTGCAGGCCGCGATGGATTATTTTTCAAGTCATACGGCGACTGTGCCGCAGCGCAAAGCGGCTTGATGAACGGCTTCGTTACCTTAACAACTGGAGACACAACATGCAGCGCAGAACCATCCTTACCGCAACAGCAGCAGGCGCCGCCATGCTGGCTAGCCCCATGCTCAGGGCGCAAACGCTCCCAGCCGGGCCGGTCAAAATCATTGTGGGGTTCCCACCCGGGGGCGGCACTGATGCGCTGGCGCGCGTGGTGGGGCAAAAGCTCAGCACCATGTGGAGCCTGCCGGTGGTGATTGAAAACAGGGCCGGCGCTGCGGGCGTGATTGCCGCGGAGTTTGTGGCCAAGCAACCCGGCGACGGCAACACACTGTTGATGGCGCACATCAACAGCCATGCGCTGGCGCCAGCGCTGGGCACCAGGCTGGGTTACAGCGCCGAGCGCGACTTTGCCCCCATCAGCATGGTTGGCATCACGCCCAACATGCTGATTTGCAATGCCGACCAGCCCGCCAAAACCGTCAAAGACCTGGTGGCGCTGTGCAAAGCCAAGCCAGGGCAGATCAGTTTTGCGTCAGCCGGAGGCGGCTCGGCGCAACACTTTGCGCTGGAGATGTTCAAGCTGCAGGCCAAAATTTTTGCGCTGCACATCCCCTACCGCGGCTCGGGCCCGGCGCTTGTCGATTTGATTGGCGGGCAAGTCAACTATTGCTTTGAAACCATGACCTCCGCCACGCCGCACGTTAAAAATGGCAAAGCGATTGCCATTGCACAAACCCGCTTGAAGCGCGCCAAAGGCCACCCGAATGTGCCCACCATGGACGAGTCCGGGTTTCCAGGATTTGAGGCAACAGTCTGGTATGGCTTGATGGGCCCGTCAAAAATGCCGCCAGCCATGGTGCAGCGCATGAATGAAGACGTGAACAAAGTCTTGGCCATGGCCGACGTGCAGGAAAAGATGGAACAGTTCGGTGCGGAAGATGGCGGCGGAAGCACGGAGAAATTTGCTGCTTTCATCAAGGCAGAGCAGCAAAAATGGGCTTTGGTCGCCAGCCAGGCCAAGGTTAAAGCCGACGCCTGAACGGTTTTGCAGGGGATTGGACTAAAAAGAGGCTTTTCAGGCTCTTTTTAGTCCTTTTTATGATGCCTTTTAGGGCAAAAGGCCAATGAATACGTGCGCAAGCAGCTCCTGAAACAGGAGCGATCTCAGGGCGCGACAGTCTTCGGCTTGTAACTGCAATAGCTGCTGACACCGCATTCCCAGCAATGCGGTGTGCGGGCCGTACACACATAGCGACCATGCAATATCAGCCAGTGGTGCGCATCGACCAGATACTCGGGCGGTATGCGTTTGAGCAGCTTGAGTTCCACCTCCAGCGGCGTTTTGCCCGGCGCCAGCCCCGTGCGGTTGCCCATGCGAAAAATGTGGGTGTCCACCGCCATGGTGGCTTCACCAAATGCTGAGTTGAGCACCACATTGGCGGTTTTGCGGCCGACGCCCGGCAGCGCCTCAAGCGCCTCACGCGAGCGCGGCACCACGCCGCCGTGCAGTTCCACCAGCATCTGGCAGGTTTGCAGCAGGTGTTTGGCCTTGCTGTGATACAGCCCGATGGTTTTGATGTGATCTTCAAGCTTCTTGAGCCCCAGGTCCAGAATCGCCTGTGGCGAATTGGCGACCGCAAAGAGCTTGCGCGTGGCCTTGTTCACGCTCACATCGGTGGCTTGGGCAGACAGCAGCACCGCGGTCAGCAATTCAAACACGCTGGTATATTCAAGTTCGGTCACAGGCTGTGGATTGGCCGCCTTCAGGGTGGCGAAAAACGGCGCAATATTTTCTTTTTTCATAAAGCCATTTTTACATGTCTCTCCAATTTGCCAGCCGCCTGAACAACGTTGAAACCTCGGCCATCCGTGAGCTTTTCAAGCTGCTGGGCAAGCCTGGCATCATCAGCTTTGCGGGTGGCTTTCCTGACCCGGCCATGTTTGATGTGGCGGGTATCCGGGAAGCCTCCAACGCGGCCCTGACGCTGGACCCTGGCGCAGCGTTGCAATACGGCGCAACCGAAGGGTACGGTCCGCTGCGTGAAGAATTGGCCCGCTTCATGGGTACAAAAGGCATGACGGTTGGGGCCAGTGAACTGATCGTGACCACGGGCAGCCAGCAAGCGCTGGATTTGCTGGGAAAAACCATGATTTCCTCCGGCGACAAAGTCATTGTTGAAGGCCCGACGTTTCTGGCCACGATCCAGTGCTTCAGGCTGTATGGCGCAGAGCTGATCAGCGCCCCTTGTGACGGCCATGGCGTCAAAACAGATGAGCTGGAAAAACTCATCGCCGAGCACAAACCCAAGTTTGTGTATTTGATCCCCACCTTCGGCAACCCCAGTGGCGCACTTCTGAGCCTGGAGCGCCGCAAAAAAGTGCTGGAGATGGCTGTCAAATACAACACACTGATGGTTGAAGACGACCCGTATGGTGATTTGTACTTTAACGAGCCGCCGCCGCCGTCGCTTCTGGCGCTCAGCAGCGGCGTGCCCGGCAGCCGGGACCTGATCGCCTATTGCGGGTCACTGTCAAAAGTGCTGTCCCCCGGCTTGAGAGTCGGCTGGATGGCAGCGCAGCCCGAACTGCTGGCCAAGGCGACCATGTGCAAGCAGTTCAGTGACGCGCACACCAGCACCTTTGCCCAGGCGACAGCCGCGCATTACCTGAAAGCGGGCCGGATGCCGTCAACGCTCGATAACGTCCGCACGGTGTATGCAGAGCGCGCCAAAGCCATGGGTGAGTCCTTGAGCCGTGAGCTGGGTGAGGCCGTGCAGTTCACACAGCCTGAAGGGGGCTTGTTTTTCTGGGCTCGCCTGACGGGTACTGGCGGCAAAATTTCAGATGCCGGTGAGTTTGCAAAGCGTGCCATTGACCAGGGCGTGGCCTTTGTGCCAGGCGCACCTTTTTACGCGGCCAACCCCGACAAGGCCAGCTTCAGACTCAGTTTTGCGACAGCAGACGTCGGCAAAATTCAGGAAGGTGTAGCGCGCCTGGCTCGTGCGCTGGCTTGAATTGATGCGCTCAAGCCATTTCAAAACCAGGCGATCATCAACACGTAGTACGCTATTGGGTTGTTCAATATTTCGCTTGACAAGACACTTAGGAGATTTTTCGTGAAAAAACTTTTCCCCACCGCCGATGAGGCCCTCAAAGGCGTCGTTCAAGACGGCCAGTTGCTGGCTGTAGGCGGCTTTGGTCTGTGCGGCATTCCTGAAGCGTTGATCGACGCGCTCAAGGACAGCGGCGTACAAAACCTGACGGTCATATCCAACAACGCCGGGGTCGATGGCTTTGGTTTGGGCAAGCTGCTTCAGACGCGTCAGATCAAAAAAATGATTGCCAGCTACGTGGGAGAGAACAAAGAGTTTGAACGGCAATATCTGGCCGGCGAGTTGCAGCTTGAATTCACGCCCCAAGGCACCCTGGCTGAAAAGCTGCGTGCTGGCGGCTCAGGCATCCCTGCGTTTTTTACCAAAACGGGTGTGGGTACGCTGGTGGCTGAGGGCAAAGAGCTGCGCGAGTTTGACGGTGAAACCTACGTGATGGAGCGCGCGCTGCTGCCCGACGTGTCACTTGTCAAAGCCTGGCGTGCCGACAAGTCAGGCAATCTGCAATTTCGCCTGACGGCGCGCAACTTCAATCCGGCTGCTGCCATGGCCGGAAAGGTGTGCATTGTGGAGGTGGAAGAAGTGGTTGAAACAGGTGCGATGGAACCCGACCAGATTCATTTGCCTGGCATTTATGTGCACCGCATTGTGTGCAACCCGACGCCTGAAAAGCGCATTGAAAAACGGACGATCACAGAGAAAGCAGGGGTTTAAATCATGGCCTGGACACAAGACCAAATGGCGGCGCGCGCTGCCAAAGAACTGCAAGACGGTTTTTACGTCAACCTCGGCATCGGCATCCCCACACTGGTGGCCAACCACGTCAGTCCTGACATTGAGGTCTGGCTGCAATCTGAAAACGGCATGCTGGGCATTGGCCCTTTCCCGACAGAAGACCAGGTCGATGCTGACTTGATCAACGCCGGCAAACAAACCGTGACAACCATCAAGGGCTCATCGATTTTTGGCTCCGACCAATCGTTTGGCATGATCCGGGCAGGCAAGATCAACCTGAGCATTCTGGGAGCGATGCAGGTTAGTGAAAAGGGCGACCTGGCCAACTGGATGATTCCGGGCAAGATGGTCAAGGGCATGGGCGGCGCGATGGACCTGGTCGCCGGAGTCAAGCGCGTGATTATTTTGATGGAGCACGTCGCACGTAAAAAGGACGGCACTGAAGACATGAAAATCCTGTCGCAGTGCACGCTGCCCTTAACCGGTGTGGGCGTGGTGGACCGCATCATTACCGACCTGGCCGTGATGGACGTGACACCCGAAGGACTGAAGGTGGTTGAACTGGCCGATGGCGTGACACTAGAGGCGCTACAGTCCAAAACTGGCGTGAAACTCATTCAGTCTTGATCGCCCTGAGATAAAGAATGGGTACAAACCCGTTGTTTGTGCTATAGTCATGGGCTTGGCTCAGCACACGGGTGCGACCCATTTGTACATCTACCTCACACTTGTGGACTCTTTTGATTGAGTCACCGCTTCAGGCAAATTCTTTGACCTGATTCGCATATTCGTTTGATGGTTGATGTTTTATTAACCATGAACGAGTCGGCCTGCAACAGCAGGCTGTGCGAGTTTTTCTGCATCACGCTTTTACAAACTGGCGGCGCTGTGGACGATTAGTGAGAAAAAACATGACTGACTCTTTTGAGGCTCGCGGCGATTCTTTTGCCGAAGCAAACTTTGATACTGAAATCAACGACGGCGCTAGCGTGCTGGAAACATCCCTGGACGCCATCTCCCCGGAGCCAAACGGCTTTGTAAAACTGGGCCTGGCCAAGGAACTGCTGCAAGCTGTGGCCGACATGGGCTTTACCCAGCCAACCGCTGTGCAAATGGCGACCATCCCCAAGGCCATGCAGGCTTTGGATGATGAAAATGCTGACAAAAAAGCCAAGTTCACCGACCTGCTGGTGTCCAGCCAGACCGGTAGCGGCAAAACCGCTGCGTTTTTGTTGCCCGTGCTGCACACGCTTTTGAAGCAACAAGAAGAAGCCGAGCGTTTTGAACGCGCCGAGTTTGAGCGCCTGTCTGCCGAGGCGGTTGCTCGCGGTGAAGCGCCTGCCAAAAAGCCCAAGCGCAAAGACCCGACCAATATGCGCAACTTCAAAGCCGCCACACCTGGCGCGCTGATTTTGTGCCCTACGCGTGAATTGGCCCAGCAAGTTTGCGCTGACGCGATTGACCTGGTTCGCCATTGCCGTGGCCTGCGCATTGCCAACGTGGTGGGCGGTATTCCTTACCAGTTGCAAATTGCCAAACTGCAAAACGCCAACCTGGTGGTTGCTACGCCGGGCCGTCTGCTTGACCTGCAACGCAGCATGCAAATCAAACTCGACCAGGTTCAATTTCTGGTGGTTGACGAGGCTGACCGCATGCTCGACCTCGGCTTTGCCGACGACCTGACCGAAGTCAATCAGCTCACCATTGAGCGCAAGCAGACCATGATGTTCAGCGCTACATTTGCGCCGCGCATCATGCAACTGGCCACCCGCGTGATGCGCCAGCCGCAGCGGGTTGAGATTGACTCGCCGCACGAAAAGCATGCGTCGATTACCCAGTCACTTCACTGGGCTGACAACATGACCCACAAGCGCAAATTGCTGGACCACCTGCTGCGCGACACCACGATCAACCAGGCCATTGTGTTTGCCTGCACGCAAGTTGAATGCGACGGCCTGGCCAATGATTTGGTGCAAGACGGTTTCAGCGCTGTGGCGCTGCACGGCGCGCTGGGCCAGGGCCTGCGCAACCGCCGTTTGATGGCTTTCCGCGATGGCCGCGTCCAGGTGCTGGTGGCAACCGATGTGGCTGCCCGCGGTCTTGATGTGCCGACGATTACCCACGTCATCAACTATGGCTTGCCGATGAAAGCTGAAGACTATGTGCACCGCATTGGCCGCACTGGCCGTGCGGGTCGTGAAGGCAACGCCATCACGATCGCCGAGTTTCGTGACCGCCGCAAGATACAGGACATTGAGCATTACTCGCAACAAAACCTTAAAGCCAGCGTGATCGCCGGCCTGGAGCCACAGCAGCGTTTTGCGCCCACTTCTGACCGCCCACGCGGTAACTTTGGTGGCCGTGACGACCGCAGTGCCCCACGTGGAAACTTCGGCGGCGGCGGTGGCTACGCTGGCCGCAAGCCTGCTGGTGGTGGTTTTAATGCGGGTGGCGGTGACCGTAACTTTGGCGGTGATCGCGGCAACTTCGGTGCAAACGCTGGTGGTCGTGATGACCGCGGCGGAAACTTCCAGAGTCGTCCTGCACCGCAAGGTGGTTACGCAGACCGCAGCGGTTTCAATGACCGTGGCCCGCGCCGTGATGAGGGTTTTGCACCCCGTGAAGACCGCAGCTTTGCGCCACGCCCCGAGCGTTCATTTGCGCCACGCAATGATGGATTTGCGTCACGCGACGGTGGTTTTTCCCCTAAACCCGCTTTCGCAAAACCAGCCTTCGCCAAGCCAGCAGGCAAGGTGTTTGTGCCGCGCGATGCCGCCAAGAAGGCTGCCAAGTTTTCTAAAGCACGTGACTGATCAAGCTCTTTGAGTTTTGCGGCCAGCCCGCAAAAAAGGCCGCTTCACATCGCCATGATGTCGAGCGGCTTTTTTATGCCTGTCAAAAAGTTCAAGAAGCAAATTCAGTCAACAACTGGCCAGCCAGCGGCGGTTGCGCCAGCAGGCCATCACTGTCGGCGACTTGCTGGCCGTTTACCCACACGCCGTGTACGCCCAAAGCATCAGTCGTTAGCCGCGCCGCCCGGTAAATCAAACACGCGGCGTTTCGGGCCGCGTCCCACCATGGCAGGGTCAAACAACAAGAGATCAGCGGCCATGCCTTGCCTGATCACGCCACGATCTGTCATGCCAAAAATGCTGGCTGGTTGGGACGTCAGGCGGCGGATGGCCTCTGGCAAGCTCATGACTTTCAAGTCGCGTACCCAGTGGCCGAGCAAGTGCAAACCAAAGCCGGCATCGTTGAAAAACGTCAAATGCGCACCCGCATCACTCAGAGAGATGACGCTGTTCGGGTGGTTCAGCATGCGGCCTACCGCGTCTGCATCACTGTTCAGCAACTGGGCAGTGAAGACAGTTTGCAGGTCTTCGGCCAAAGCCAGGTCCAGCATCACGTCCAGCGGATCCTTGCCTTGGGCTTGCGCAATGTCAGCCACTGTGCGTTGCTCCAGCGCGGCGTTGGCTGGCAACGCGCATTCGACCACATGCACCTTGTCCCACTCGCCGTTAAACAATCGAAAGGTTGTTGGTGCAGCAATTTCGTCGCGTACGGCTTGGCGGAACGCTGTGTTGCTCAGCACGGCCCTTAGCGCTGCACCTTGCAGACCCAGCGCTGGTTTCCAGCTTTGCAGGCCTTCCACAGGGTAGGGTGACGCCAGCGTGAAGTCCATCGTCAGCGGGCAGCACGACACCTGGCCGATCAGGCGCTGGCCTCGTGTGTTGGCGCTGGCGATTTGATCCAGATCCTTGAAGACGCCGGTGGGGTTGGTGCTGTTGTGCAGCAGGGCTGCAATCATCACCGGGCGGCCCGACTGTTTTGCCATGTCTTCTAAAAAAGGCACAGGCATTTGCCCGCCTTTGGTCACCATGTACACGCCTTTGCCGCATTCACCCATGGCCTTGATCAGCGCCATCATTTCGTCATCACTGGCCAGGCGCGACGGCATGGGCAAGCCGCCCTCACCGTTGTGCGCGGGGCTGGTACTGCTGGCAAAACCGACAGCGCCTGCGGTCATCGCATCCCGCACGATGGCTTGCATTTGCTCAATTTCCAATGGCGTTGCTTCGCGCGTTGAGGCATCCGCACCCATCACCCAGGTGCGTACCGACGAGTGACCAATATAGGCAGCCGTGTTGACCACACAGCCTTTGCCGCGCAACATGGCGAGATACTCGGCGAAGGTTTCAAAGCCCCAATCAATGCCGCTTTTTAATACCTCAAGCGACATGCCTTCGACCTGCGTCAGGTTGCGCATGGTCATGTCGCGGTCAGCGGGTTTGCAGGGCGCAATGGTAAAGCCGCAGTTGCCAATCACGGCGGTCGTGACACCCAGCGCGGGGGAGGGCTTGAGCGTGGCGTCCCAGGTGATCTGCGCATCAAAATGGGTATGGCTGTCGATGATGCCGGGCATCAGTGCCAGGCCTGTGCCATCGACTATTTGATGTGCGTTTTCAGGTATGTTATGAGCTACAGCCCGTATTTTACGAGCGTAAACAGCTACGTCTTTAATAGCAGGCTTTGCGCCCGTGCCGTCATAAACCAACGCACCTTTGATCAACAGGTCATCCATTTTTAGCTCACTCCATGCCGTTGCGGCTGGCCAGTTCCACAAACAGGCCTGAATGGTCCAGGTCGCTCAGGCCGTGCTCAATGCCTTCTGCGTACAGCTTTTCAAACAGCGCAGTCACTGGCGCTGCAAAACCGATTTCTTCAGCCGTTGCCAGCGCATTGCGCATGTCCTTGAGCTGGATGCTCATGCGCGCACGCGGGGCAAAGTCGCGCTCGACCATGCGCTGGCCATGCACCTGCAAGATGCGGCTGTCGGCAAAGCCCCCAGTAATCGCCTCTTTGACTTTGGCCATGTCTGCGCCGCCGGCTTTAGTAAACAGCAGTGCCTCTGCCACAGCGCCAATCGTGATGCCCACAATCATCTGGTTCGCCAGCTTTGTCAATTGCCCGCTGCCATGTGGTCCCACATGCGTGGCGCGGCCAAAGTGTGCAAACACGGGCTGTGCCCGTTCAAAATCAGCGGCCTTGCCGCCCACCATGATCACGAGTTTGCCGTCAACAGCGCCCTGCACGCCGCCCGACACGGGTGCATCCAGGTGCGCGATGCCCAGCGCACCCAGCCGCGCGGCATGGTCACGCGCTTCACGCGGTTTGATGGAGGCCATGTCAATCAGCAGCGCGCCCGGCTGCATGGCGCCAGCCACGCCCTGGTTAAAGAGGATGTCTTCAACCACCGGGCCGTTTTCCAGCATGCTGACGACGATGTCGGCGCTTTTGACGGCATCGCTGGCTTGGTCGTAAACGGTTGCGCCCATGTCTGCCAGGCTGTCTGCCTTGCCCGGTGTGCGGTTCCACACGCCAACGCTGTAGCCAGCAGTGCAGAGCCGCTGCGCCATTGGCAAACCCATGTTGCCCATTCCTAATACGGTGACTTTCATGCTGCCTTTTGGAGTGGGGTTGCAAACATTTCTTCCATCTCGCGCCGCACCTTGTAGGCGTCAGTTGACGTGTCCATCGCTACATCGGCCCAGCTCAGGCTTTGGCCTTTTTTAACGGCACGAATCACCTTCACGTTATGCGCCAGGCCCAAGGGCAATCCGCCCTTTTCCTTGTCTTGCAGGCCGCCCATGCGCATGGATGTGTCAGCGGGCAGCAGCTTGCCCCATACGGTGTAGCCGCCTTCGCCGTCCAGCATGTCGCCGGGCAACAAGTCTCGCTTGGCCGTGGCCACCACGTCTGCATTCCAGCAGGTGGCCACACCTGTCGGCTCACTGCGCAGCGCCACACTGGCCACTGACACGCCAACTTCCAGCCCAATCAGGTGCCAGCGCTTGTACAGCGTGAAGTACCGCCCGCTCGGGTCGGTGTGGGCGTTGTACTCTTCAAAGCAGTTTTTGATGTAGTCGGTTTCAGCCTCGACCGTCACCCACACGCCCATGCGAATGTCGTACGGAATCTTGCGGCCATTGGCTTCCAGCGATGAGATCACCTCGACCATGCCCTTGCGCTCCAGCACGCCGCCTTCGCTTATCGGCCGCGTCACAAACGGTATGTCTTCAACGCTGGCGGGCGGGTACAGCAAGCCATTGCTCGGCACTGTCAGCCCGGTAGCGTTGGCCACAGCGGTACATTCAATCGAGGGCTTGGAGCCATCCAGAAAGCTGTTGAACATTTTTGGGTTCAACCCGCCACGTGCCGCTTGCTCAGGCGTCAAACCGTAGTTGCCCCACACGGTGTCGGGCGTACTGTCTGAAAAATGCGGCAGCCACTTATGGCCACGGCCTGCTGCCACGACGGGGAAGCCGCAAGTTCGCGCCCAGTCCACCAGGTCGCATATCAGCGCAGGCTGGTCGCCAAAGGCCATGGAATACACCACACCCGCTTGCGCGGCCTTTCTTGCAAGCAGCGGCCCGCAAAATGCGTCCGCCTCTACCGTTACGTTCACCACATGCTTGCCATGCGCAAAGGCTGCCAGGCAATGTTCAACCGCTGCGACCGGGTTGCCCGTGCATTCAACAATGATGTCGATTTGCGGATGCGTCACCACTGCGCGCCAGTCATCCGTGATCCACGTCGCTCCTGTTTTAATAGCTGCTTGCGCCGACTCTGCGTTTGTTGACAACGGATTCCACCCCACGCGGGCCAGGTTGGTGCGCGCTGCGTCGGGCGACAGGTCGGCAATGGCTACCAGGTGCACGCCCGGCGTCCTGGGGATCTGCGCCAGGTACATGCTGCCAAATTTGCCAGCGCCAATCAGCCCGATGCGAATCGGCTGGTTACTGGCTGCGCGCTGCTGGAGTTTTGTGTAAAGGTTCATGACTACTCAGGCCGCCAGTTTGAATTCATCCATTGACGTTTGCAGCGCACTGGCAGGCACGCCATCCTTCCAGGGCAAGTCAACCGGGTAGTCTTTGACCAGGCAATCGTCTGGCAGGCATTCAATTGGCCTGAAGTCCCTGTGGGCAATGTACTCAGGCCGCTTGTGGCGGCGGATGTGGTTACTGACCGCGCACAGGCTCAGGTACACGCTGACCCTGTCAAACGGCGACAGGTTGCTGCCCGACGCATGTACCAGGCAAGAATGAAACAGAATCATTGACCCCGCCGGGCCTTTGGGGCTGACAATGCCGCCTTCTTTGCCACCGGCCCGCTGCACCAGTTGGCGAATCAGGTTGTTGTCCACCGTCCACAGCGGGTAGCTGGTGGTTGTCAAATCATGCTTGGCCTCGACCACGCCCTTTTTATGGCTGCCGGGGATAAACATCAACGGGCCGTTGTGCTCGGTCACATCATCCAGAAAAATCGCAATGTTCATGGCCCGTTCGGTCGGCATGTGGTCGTCGTTCAGCCAGGTGCCGTAGTCCTGGTGCCACTGCCACACGTCGCCTTCAAAAGCCATTTTCCCGTTGATCTTGAACTGGTGCATGTACAGCTTTTCGCCCAGCAGGCTTTCGACAGGCTCGATCATGCGCGGGTGCCTGGCCAGCTTGGCAAACGGCTCGCTGTACATGTGGGCTGCAAAGTTGGTACGCACGGCGTCTTTGCCTTTTTCGCGCACGTTGTAGTCTTCACGGCGGCTGTACAGCTCGGGAACAGCATCGGTCAGTGCCTTTGTTTCGTCAGCCGTGAAGTGGCCGGGGAAGAACAGGTAACCGTCACGGTCGAACTGGGCGAGTTGGTCGGGGGTCAATGTCATGGTTTGTCTCCTGGGGTGTTTAAATGGGTTTTAAAAGGGCTTGGGTGAGTAAATCGGCGAGGTTTTGACCAGCATCCTCGCCATGCTGGCGACTCAGGGCCTCGGCTTTGGCAGCATCACCAAGTGCGATGGCCTGGGCAATGGCTTCATGCTCGTCCCAGATGGATTCACGCATGGTGGACAGTTGCAGCACCGCACCCATCGCGCGGCGTATGTGGTGCCAGTGCGTTTGTGCGGTTTGGGCGATCAGTGGGTTGCCTGATGCGGCATAAATGGCGTTGTGAAAGGCTGCGTCAGCCGTCATCATGGTCTTGATGTCTGTGCCGCGTGCTGCCAGACGGCCTTGTGTGATGAGTTGCATGTCAATCTGGGCACCTGCCTGTGCGGCCAGGCGGGCGGCCAGCGCGTCCAGCGTGCTGCGCACCTGGTAAATCTGCACCAGCGTGGTCACGTCCAGCGGCGCTACCAGCACGCCCCGGCCGGGCGCATCCAGCACAAAACCGTCTTTGCGCAGCAGCCGCAGCGCCTGCAAAACCGGCTGGCGCGACACCGCCAGTTGCTCCGCAATGTCTTCCTGCATGATGCGCGCGCCCGGTGGCAGCGTGCCGTCGCTGATGGCGTCCAGCAAGCTTGCATAAACTTGCTCCACCAGATCAGGCGTGGTTTCAATTTTGATGAGGTTCGGGTTCATGCGTTAACTCTGTATACAGAATACGCCGAGTACGCAATTTTGTAACTCGGGTTATCCCGGTCCCGTCAGACAGGCAAAGGGATGTGTAAAGATAGCGTTCGTTTGATCATTTTCAGGACACTTCAATGAACCTCAAAGACCCCGCCTGGCTGGACAGCATGTACAACAACCGCATGCTCGTGGCTGACTACGCCAGCTATTTCGAGCGCTGGATTGAGACCTCCAAGGCAGCCAGAGCCAGCCAGCCTTGCACGCTGGATGTGGCCTATGGCAAAGCGGCGGGTGAAGAGCTCGATATCTTTCCGACCGACGTCAAAAACGCGCCTGTAGTGGTGTTCATCCACGGCGGCTACTGGCGCTCGCTCGACAAGTCAGACCACTCGTTTGTAGCCCCCGCATTCACCAAGCAGGGTGCTTGCGTGGCGGTGGTCAATTACGACCTGTGCCCCGCGGTGACGATCCCACAAATAACGATGCAAATGGTGCGGGCCCTAGCCTGGGTTTACCGCAACATTGCGCAGCACGGCGGCAACCCGAAGCGCATAACGGTCATCGGTCACTCAGCAGGCGGGCACCTGGCCGCCATGATGCTAGCCTGTGTGTGGAAGGCTTACGCCCAAGATTTGCCGGCTGATCTGGTGAAAAACGCGTTGTCCATTTCAGGCTTGTATGACCTGGAGCCTTTGCGCCACGCACCCAACGTGAAAGACTCCTTAAAGCTCACACCCGCGCAAGTCCGCAAAGCCAGCCCGGCCTTGCTGCCCGCACCGCGCAAAGGCGTGCTGTACAGCGTGGCGGGCGGCATTGAAAGCGCCGAGTTCTTGCGCCACAACCAGTTGATTCAACAAGCCTGGGGTAAAAAAACCGTACCCGTGTGTGAAGATCTGCCGGGGCTGCATCACTTCAGCGTGGTGGATGCGCTGGTGGAGCCGGGGCATCGGTTGCATGAGTTGGCGCGGCAGCTTATTGAGGTTGAGTAGCCATAATTTAACATTTACAGATGATATTTAAGGCTGAAAGCCAATAAATACGGGCGCAAATAGCTCTTAAAAATATAGCAAATCGAGATTTTTTTGAACCCCTTCAAAGCTTCTTGCCCCGCATAGCCTTGCTGCCCTTGGGCTTGTCATCTGGCGTGATGAACCCGATAGCGCGCTTGGGCGCTGGTGGTGGTGCGGCAAGCAATTCGGCCATTGAATCGACCAGCTCGGCGATATTGCGTTCATGCCGCGACACCTTGCGCTCCAGTGTGTTTACCTTGCCAGCCAGTTCCCGGTTGCTGGCCAGCATGCCGCGCAGTTCCACAAACGCGCGCACCACATACACACTCAACTCGGTGGCGCGTGGGCTGTTCAGCAGCGTGGCCGCCATGATCGCCCCATGCTCGGTGAAAGCCATCGGCAGATATTTGCTATAGCGCCCGCGCCCTGGCTTGCCGTCTAGGCCCGCAGCGTCTAAGGTTGCAAATTGCAACCTTAGAGATTTCGCTTCCTCAGCATCAAGCTGGAACATGAAATCTGCGGGAAACCGTGCCAAGTTACGCCGCACCTGCTGGTTGAACCGCTTGGTCGTCTCGCCGTAGAAGGCGGCTAAATCGGTATCGAGCACAACCCGTTGACCCCGGATAAGGTGTATTCGTTGCGCGATCTCGCCGACAGACAGCGGCACAGCGTTTGGAAGTGTTGAAGCTGTTGCGTTCATGCTGAGCATGATAAATGGAAGAGGGTCGGATTTAGTTGTCAAATCGCACGCAAGCCAGCTAACATAAGCTTATGCTTAACCTGCCAAAACTGACCTGACCGCCATCTCAGCCGTTTTTAGCCCTATCCGGTTAGGACGCGATTTTGATTGACTATCAGGACTACGACTAACACCATTAAGTGAGCAATATGCAGATATTTAACCCGCTCGCCGCAGTGAAGTTTTAAAAAAAGAATATCTTGACCCTTTAAATTAGGATAATCGGGGATGGTTCCAGTTAAGTCGAGTTTGACCCTGGCAAGGCCGTTGATTTTTTCGAAATAGTCTCCAAATCCGTGGGTTTTTTACGTGCAAAGTTTGTCATAAATCCGATGTTGCCTGCTACAAAAAATCCTGATCACCCCGCACTTCTTAAATTCTCGTCCGAGCAAACTGTTTCAGGTCTTGCCGGTGCGTTGACAGAGCTGCTAGCGGCTAAGGCTCTACAGAAGGTTGTTAAAACCTCGGAATTTCGTGTGGGATTGCATAGGCTTTTCCAACTCGCAACCGATGCGCACGATGACTGTGATCGTCTTGAAGCGCTGGCGCAATTAGTTCGCATTGCGCAATCTGCCAGAGCAATTACATCTGAGGTTAAGAGGCTAATCTTGCCGCTTCTTGACTTTCCACTGCCATCGGTGCATTTGCTAAAAGATCCGGATAGTCGGGGGTATGTGGCCAAGGCTTGTGGATGGAGTCAAGCGCCATGGATACTGGCTTACGCAGTCCAGGCTATTGCAGAAGAAGATACGGCTGAGAAAGTCCGAACAGAGTTCGCGGAAGTAGCATTTTTGAGAGCTGCAAGCTTGGGGGAAATATTCTCCATGCTTGAGGGCGCTATGAGTGAGCTACGGTTAGCCACTGAAACCCCAGCCGACTCAATGGCAATCCGGATTATTAGAATTCTTGGTGTACTACGCGGTGCCCTAGTCGTATCCCGGCTTCCTCCTGGTGATGGGGTAGGAGATAAATTGTCTTCGATGGTACGTGTCCCGTTGTCTGTTACTGGGCTGACCAACAAAGAAGGACGTGCGCTCTCGCTTGCACGCGAGATTATTCTGTGTACCTACGAACTGGTTAGGACAAGGTTTTCTCTCTCAACTGATGCAAGCACATACGAACCCTTGAAAACTGCAAAACGGATTCTCTCTGGAACTGCTTGGCCCGAAGAACTTAAAGTAGACCTTCACCTAATATCAGATTGCATTCTTGAAGCTTTGCTTTTGCTCGCCAAGCAGGGTCTTATGTCCTCGTCCCTCGTCTCTAATCTGGAACTCGTTGGAAATAAATATAGGGCTGAGGCGTTATTGCGGGATATCGCCGACTCACATCCTGAGCTGAATGAGAATGTTCGGAATTGGTTGAGAAAGGCTAATCCAATAGCCGGCGGAACGCATAGAGAGGCGCTCTCGGCAAGCAGTGACCTTCGATTAGATCCGCAATTGGGCCAAGCGTTGATAGACGCCGCCCAAGTTTCGGACGATTTAGATGTAATTCAAGCTAACGTAATTACGGCATTACGTGTCTACGACCCATCTCAAGCATCGATCCTTGAACAGCACACTGCGCGCACTATAAATTTGTTGTTGACAATCAAAGAAATGGCAAGCCGGCGTCGCCTTGCCATTTATGGTGCAGCGGGAACGATGATTGATTATTCCCCGAAGTATTTTGAACAGGTGGGTGCAGCTGACGGCGCTAAGGGTCGCGTTTTGCGGCCAGCGATTGTGCGGGTTGATGAAGATGACCGCATAGGGGAAGTTGTCATTAAAGGGTTAATTGAACGGCATTGATCTCTAAATTTTTCAGGGAGAATTTAATGGAATTGGAAAAAGCGAAGTGGGCACTGGAGAATATATTTGCGCGAATAGAAAAGGATCCAATTGGCGGGAACTGGAAACTTAACGGTTCTGTAACGTCGGGTGAGCGTGAGGCTTTAATCGCTATCTTGTCCCATCTTGGCACGGGTGGACAGCACCTTTCGGCTACTCAATCGGTTTCAAACCCCTCGGTTGAATATCCACTGAATATTGAGTCTACTTTGGCTGGAGAAGATATCGGTACCAACGCCATGTTGTGTCTTGACTTTGGAACGGCAAGATCGAAAGCATTTGCTCTTCTAGATGATGAACCGCTTGATTTGGCGCTCGGCCAACGGGCGGGATACACAGAATCTGTCTACTCCCTTCCTTCCTCTTTGTTTATATCTGGTACGGGTAAAATTTTTTTTGGACATGAAGCGATTTCTGAAAGTTTGAATGATTTGACTCCGGGACGCCAGCGGTTTGACTCGCCAAAGCAAGAGCTAAGTCAAGGATCGATGGCGAATCTATCTACAGCTGCAGTTGGCGAGGACATAAACCCGTCAGGCGTGCCATTCACTAAAGACGATTTAATTACTTTATATCTCGCTTATCTGACCGACATGGCTTGTACAGAATTGGTTGCTAAGCATCAACAATCACGATACATGAGGCGTAGGTTCGCGCGTCCTTGCTGGAAGGACGATAGGGTCAAATGGGCTGAAGAACTCCTTACGAGGATGCTGGGCCGCGCACAAATTCTGGCAGACACATTTTCTGGAAAGTGGCTTGGGGGATTGAATGTTAAAGGCGTGCGCTTTGCCTTGGATCAGTTGGCTAGTGTTCAGCCACCGGCTTTTTTGATTGTTGGTAGCGTAGAAGAACCTGTAGCTGCTGCTGCGAGTATCGTTTTAGAAGGTGAAAGGCGCCATCCGGGATTTTTGGTGGTGGATGTCGGAGCTGGAACTACCGATTTTGGGCTTTTTGTGACTATCCAACCACCAGGGAAAGAGCCGAAAATTTATCGACTACCAGGTTCAATTCATGGAATTCGGCAAGCAGGGGACAGCGTCGATAACATGTTGAGAGCGTTCATTTTGTCAAAACACTCCATTGATGTCCTAAGTCCTTACGGCGCTCGTATTGGAGCTGAGTTGAACTTGCGGATACGCAGTTATAAGGAGACTCTCTTTCAAAATAAGTCACTTGTCTATCGACTTGGCGACGACTCTAGCGGAGAGATTGCGTTGAGCGATTTCGAGGAAAGTCCGGAAGTTCAGAGATTTTCTTCAAGTCTCAGGGACGCGGTCAAATTAACATTTGATCAAGTGGATAAAAGTTGGCTTGTAAGAATGTTTAGGGATCTAGGCGTACTCGTGGTGCTCACTGGAGGCGGCGCAAGGCTGCCTATGGTGCGCAATCTCACCGAAGGATGGATAGAGTCCTACGGTATGCGAATGAGTTGCACCCCCGCAGCCCCGGTACCCACTTGGATAGAGCAGAAGTACCCAGAGTTTATCGAAGAATATCCCCAACTGGCAGTTGCGATGGGCGGGGCGGCAACTGAGCTCCCAGAGATGGGCCCTGACACGCCCGCATTTCCTGGCATTGGAGCGGCTACCTATATCGCTGGAAACCTACCTCTCAAAGGCGCGTGAATTAGCCCACCCTTAATGGTGCTGTCTTAAATTCTTGATACGTGGGCTCGTAATCGGTGGATACATCACATCAGCAAATGCTCACCCGCATTGTCCCCACCCAGCGTGACGTAGTTCACCTTCCTGATGTCCATCAGCTTTTTGCCACCCGCATAGCTGATGGCGCTTTGTATGTCTTCTTCCATTTCTTTCAATGTGTCAGCCAGCGTGCCTTTGACCGGCTCCAGAATGCGCTTGCCTTCAACGTGCTTGTACTCGCCCTTGTTGAAGTCTGACGCGCTTCCGTAGTACTCTTTGAACAACTGGCCATCGACCTCCACGGTTTTACCGGGGCTTTCTTCCAGGCCCGCCAGCATCGAGCCAATCATCACCATCGTCGCGCCAAAGCGAATCGACTTGGCAATGTCGCCATGCTCACGTATGCCGCCGTCGGCAATGATGGGCTTGGTGGCCACGCGGGCGCACCACTTCAGCGCTGACAGCTGCCAGCCGCCGGTGCCAAAACCGGTTTTCATTTTGGTGATGCACACCTTGCCGGGGCCAATGCCGACCTTGGTGGCGTCAGCGCCCCAGTTTTCAAGGTCAATCACGGCCTCAGGCGTGGCCACGTTGCCTGCAATCACGAAGGATGTGGGCAGCTTTTGCTTGATGTAGCCGATCATTTTTTGCACGCTATCGGCATGGCCGTGGGCAATGTCGATGGTGATGTATTCAGGCACCAAGCCCTGGGCCACCATTTGGTCTACCGCATCGTAGTCAGGCTTTTTCACACCCAGCGAGATTGATGCATACACGCCTTGCGCCTTCATGGCTTTGACAAATGCCAGGTTGTCCAGGTCAAACCGGTGCATCACATAAAAGTAGCCGTTTTTCGCCATCCACACGCAGATGTCTTCATTGATGACGGTCTTCATGTTGGCGGGTACCACCGGAATGCGGAACTTGCGGCCGCCCAGTTCTACACCGGCATCGCATTCCGACCGGCTGTCTACCCGGCACTTGCGCGGCAGCAGCAGGATGTTGTCGTAGTCAAAAATTTCCATGGTCTCAAGCCCTTAAAACTGTTACAGAAAATGATAAACAGAAGGCGCTTGGGAGCTGTCCGGCAGATACGCTGCAAAGACTGCAGGCATAAAAAACCGGGCGCTAATCACTTGGGCCCGGTGTCTGATTTTAGGCGCATTTGGCCCCCTTTTCTTCGCTGGCGATTTGTCTCCCGGTGTTTCAAGACAAGCTTTTGTCAAATTAACTTGCTATATTTTCAGGAGCTGCTTGCGCCCGCATTCATTGGGTAAAAGGCCTAAATGATGCCTAAAAATGACCATTTTGAGCACTTTTTGACCTTCTTTCTACAATAGCCCATGCTTTTTGACGCCGCGCCATCTTCCCCCCTTCTCCACAACCTCAACCCCGAGCAACTGGCCGCCGTCACGCTGCCAGCGACTCATGCGCTGATCCTGGCTGGGGCAGGCTCGGGCAAGACCCGCGTTCTGACCACACGCATCGCCTGGCTGCTGCAAACCGGACAGGTCTCTCCCAGCGGAATTCTGGCGGTCACGTTTACCAATAAGGCCGCCAAGGAGATGATGCTGCGTCTGACCAGCATGCTGCCCGTCAATGTGCGCGGTATGTGGATTGGCACCTTTCATGGCTTGTGCAACCGGTTTTTACGGGCGCATTACAAACTGGCCAACCTGCCGTCGACGTTTCAGATTCTCGACACGCAAGACATGCTGTCCAGCATCAAGCGGTTGTGCAAGCAGTTCAACATTGACGACGAACGCTTTCCGCCCAAGCAACTCATGTACTTCATTGCAGGCTGCAAGGAAGACGGGCAGCGACCCAAAGACGTGCAGGCGCGCGACGAGGAAATGCGCAAAAAGATCGATATTTACGCGTTGTATGAAGAGCAATGCCAGCGCGAAGGCGTGGTGGACTTTGGCGAGCTGATGCTGCGCAGCTATGAACTGCTAAGAGACAACGCCCCGATACGCGAGCACTACCAGCGGCGCTTCAGGCATATCCTGATTGACGAGTTCCAGGACACCAACAAGCTGCAATACGCGTGGATCAAAATGCTGGCCGGGCAGGGTGCTGAAGGGGAGTTGCCAACCATGCAGGGTGGCTCGGTGATTGCGGTGGGTGATGACGACCAAAGCATCTACGCCTTCAGGGGTGCGCGGGTTGGCAATATGGCTGACTTTGTGCGTGAGTTTGGTGTCACGCATCAGATCAAGCTGGAGCGCAACTACCGCAGCTTTGGCAACATTCTCGACTCAGCCAACGCGCTGATTGGCCACAACACCAAGCGCCTGGGCAAAAACCTGCGCACCGAGGCCGGGCCGGGCGAGCCGGTGCGGGTGCATGAGTCGCCCAGTGACTTTGCCGAAGCACAGTGGTTTGTAGATGAAGTCAAGCAACTGGTGCGGGACGGCACGGAGCGCAAGGAAATCGCTTTGCTGTACCGCAGCAACGCCCAAAGCCGGGTGATGGAAACGGCGCTGTTCAATGCCGGTTTGCCGTACCGCGTGTACGGCGGCTTGCGGTTTTTTGAGCGTGCCGAGATCAAACACGCGCTGGCTTACTTGCGGCTGCTGGAGAACCCCAACGACGACACCAGCTTCATGCGGGTGGTGAATTTTCCGCCGCGCGGCATTGGGGCGCGCAGCCTGGAGCAGTTGCAGGACATCGCCAAAACCTCGGGCTGCTCGCTGCATGATGCAGTCAGTGCCTTGGGCGGCAAGGCGGGCACGAATATCGGTGCGTTTGTCGCCAAGATTGACGTGATGCGCGAGCAAACCGCTGGCAGCACATTGCGCGAAATCATTCAACTGGTGTTGCAGCACAGCGGGCTTGAGGAGCATTACAAACTGGATAGGGAAGGGCAAGACAGGCTGGAGAATCTGGCTGAACTGGTCAATGCCGCTGAATCGTTTGTGGGTCAAGAAGGTTTTGGGCGGGATGCTGTGGCGCTGCCAGTCGATGAGCTGGGTGCATCCCTCACGCAGTCACCTGCCAGTCAGGGCCTGGATGCGAATGCGCTTGACAACCCCACACCAGAATTTTTGGCCCCCGACTTTGAAACCGGCGAAACGCTCAGCCCCCTCGTCGCCTTTTTAACCCACGCGGCTCTCGAATCCGGCGACAACCAGGCCAAGGCCGGGCAAGACGCGGTGCAGCTCATGACGGTGCATTCATCCAAAGGGCTGGAGTTTGACTGTGTGTTCATCACGGGCCTTGAGGACGGCATCTTCCCGCACGAAAACTCATTGACGGAAATGGGTGGCATCGAAGAAGAACGCCGCCTGATGTACGTGGCCATCACGCGGGCGCGCAAGCGCCTGTACCTGAGCCATTCGCAAACCCGCATGTTGCACGGACAAACCCGCTACAACCTGAAAAGCCGATTTTTTGATGAGCTGCCGGAGGCGGCCCTGAAATGGATCACGCCCAAAAACCAGGGCTTTTCATCCAGTCTGTCCACCGGCCGGACTGCCTGGGGAGATGCTACTGATTCAGGAGCTGGTTACGCCCGTAAAGATTGGGCCAGCAGCGTATTTTCTTCCAAAAAAGGGACGCTGGAGAGCTTTCCCAACCCTGCGGTGCCGCCCCAGCGCGAAGCGCCTGCGCACGGCATCAAGGTTGGCATCAACGTGTTTCATGCCAAGTTTGGCGAAGGCAAAGTGCAGATGCTGGAAGGCAGTGGGCCAGATGCCCGGGCGCAAATCAATTTCACCCGGCATGGGGTCAAATGGCTGGCCTTGAGTGTGGCCAAGTTGACGGTGGTTTGAGTTAGCCTGGTGACCTGTAAGGCTCGGGTGTTGCGCCCATTTGCCCTTTTCCGTCTTTGACTCCTTTGCGCCCCGCAATTTGCCAGGCGGTACGCTGGCCCATCAGTTGGGCTAAAAATTCCAGTTCTTCATCGCTGTGATTGATGGCGCCCGCCGGGGCAAGCGGCGCGCCTTGCGTTTGCGACCAGAACGACTGGTGGTATTGCGCTTGAGACACGGTTTGGCTGCCGCCTGCGCTTAGCTCAACAATGCCGTAGCAGTTGCAAAAATAGGTTCGGTTGTCCTGGTCTGTCATGACCTCGGTGTACACACCGGTCCCGCGTATGCCAGCTGTGATCGTTGGCGTGATGATGGAGCGGTTGCTGCCCTTGTTCCAGACACTGGCAACTGCCCCCGAAACCATGCGCAGCACGCTGACAGCGCTCAGGGTCGTGCCTCGTTCAACCGTCATCCGGGTGTTCTGACGAACCAGGAATGCAGCATTGCCCATGGCAAAAATCATGCTCGAACCCGGCCCGGTTTGCAGCTGGTCGCCGGTTTGAATGATCTGGTCGGGCTGCAGGCGGCTGCCATTGAGCAGCGCATCACCTGTCAGTTGCACCACGTTGCTGCGCTGCTGCGCCATGGCAACTGGCAAGCCACCCATGGCCACCCAGGCTGCGGCGGCTTTGATCACGTCACGGCGTTGAAACCAGGTGATTTCTTTCTCAAGGCGGCCTGCAAGCATGTGCTGCGTCATGGAGCGTCTCCTGTTGGGGATGGGTGGCTGGGCAATTCGCCCTCTGAGGTGGCCTCGAAGCTATCACGAAACGTGAAATAAATCGAGGTAAAAAACATCGCAAAAATGACCAGCGCGATGGGGAACATGGCCACACCGGCAAATCCCGGGCTGCCCAGCAGCGCAGCCAGCACCGTCACCGCCAGAATGGTCAGCATGAAAATACCCATCCAGGCAAAGCCAAACACCGTGAAAGCGCCCAGGTTTTTATAGCACGCCATGAAGCTGAAAAACAGGCTTTTGACAGGCGACATGCCGTGCCAGTGCACCAGCGCAGGCGCATGCCAGAACATCAGCGACAAGGGCAAATACAGCGCCAGCGTGACCCACATGGCGATCTGAAAATCTTGTTGCAGGACGAGGTCTTCGGTGATTTTTCCGCCAACCAGATAGAGCCTGGCAAATTGCCCGCCGTCAATCAAACTAACCACCGCCATGATGGCCAAAAAACCAGCGGCATAAAGTGCGCCCAGAATCAGCATGGCGTTCAGGCGCTGTTTGCCTGCCCTGAAGGCGCTGATCAAAATGGACGGCATGGGGAACTTGCCTTTGGTGGCTTCTTGTGTGGCCGCCATCAGGCCCAGCGTGGCGGCAGGCAGCAAGGCCAGCGCTACAGCTGAACCAATAAAAGGCAGCAGTGAAGCGATGGACAAAAGCGCCATGAACATGAAAAACAGCCCGGACATGGCCAGTGGCTGCTGCAAAAAGGTTTTGAATCCGAGTTTGACCCAGGTCATGCCAGTGCGTGCGGGAACAATGTTTAATTTCATGATGATGGTAAGGATTCGTCAGGAGATACGTCAGGACAAACAAACTGGATGCAAAACCCTTTGGCGCAGCACCCTTTCAAAATGGGTGGGGTCATGTGCTTTGAGCAGGCTGGCCTCGCGCGGCAGGTAAAAGTCCCACAGCCGCGAGATCCAGAACCGAAGGGCACCAGCGCGAGCCATGGCTGGCAACAGGTTGCGCTCTTGCGATGTCAGGGGGCGCTCGGCTTGGTACGCGCTTAAAAAAGCTGCGGCACGAGCGGCATCGTGCTGACCGGTTGGCAAGTCAACGCACCAGTCGTTCAGGCAAACACCAATGTCAAACAAAAAAGCGTCGCATCCGGCAAAGTAAAAGTCAAAAAAACCCGTCAGCTTGCCGTTCTCAAACATCACGTTGTCACGAAACAGATCGCCATGCACCGCGCCAGTGGGCAAAGCCTTGAAAGCCGATGTGGCTGACATGTGGTTTTGGTAGGCCAGCTCGCCCAGCAGCAGGCTGTGTTGCCCGGCGTTGACATGCGGCAAGATGGCGGGCAAGGTGGTGTTCCACCAGCTCAAGCCGCGCAGGTTGGGCTGGCGCATATTGAAGTCTTGCCCGGCCAGGTGCATGCGTGCCAGCATGGCGCCGACCTGGGCGCAATGGGCTGCGCCTGGTGCCAGCTCGCTGGCGCCGGTCAATTTGTTGACGACAGCGGCCGGTTTGCCCTTGAGGCTGTGCAAAATGGTGCCGTTTTTGTCAGCCGCCGGGTTGGGCACAGGGATGCCCCGCTCGGCCAGATGCTTCATCAATTGCAGGTAAAAAGGCAGTTGCTCGAAGCTCAGGCGTTCAAAAAGCGTCAGCACATACTGGCCGCTATCGGTATCTACAAAATAATTGGTGTTTTCAATGCCGCCAGCGCAGGGTTTGAGGCTTTGCAGAGGCCCCAAACTCAGCGCCTGCAAAAAATCAGCAGCCTCGTCAAACGAGACCTCGGTATAGACAGCCATGCCAGTAAAGTCGCAGTCGCTGATTAAAACTTCAACACATTCCAGACGCGCGATCCTGTGGTGTCACTTTTGGAGGTCGATGGCGCAGCACCGCGTGCCGTGTCTGAAGGCTTGACCTCATAGGCCGGTATGCTGGTGCCGGTTTTGGGCTGAACGGTGATGCTTTGCGTTTCCCCGCCCACACGCACTTCGTCAATGCGCGAGCCCGCATCTTCGATGCGAATGCGCTGGATCACCTGGTCAGGCCGGCCTGCCGAGGCTGCCGGTGCAGATGCTGCGGCCTGCGCGGGCTGGGCAGGTGCTTGCGCCGCACACAGCGTTGCCAGCGGCAGTGCAGCCATGAAAACAAAGGTGCGAAGGTGGGTGAGCAAGGCATTTTTCATGGCTGTATTGTAGGCTTGGGCCGGTGGGATGCAATGCAACAATACTTCACAATCGACTGACACACTATCCTTGAAGACCGCACAGCATGACACTTGAGAAAAAAACACTTTTACTGGTCGATGGTTCCAGTTATTTGTACCGGGCTTTTCATGCCATGCCTGACCTGCGCGCCGACCCGGCAGACCCGGCCAGTCCCGCTACCGGGGCCATACGCTGCATGGTCAATATGCTGCAAAAGCTCAGCAAAGACTACCGCGCCGACTACGCCGCCTGCGTGTTTGATGCCAAAGGCAAAACCTTCAGGGACGACTTGTACCCTGCCTACAAGGCCACCCGCTCGCCCATGCCGCCTGATTTGCGCAGCCAGATTGAGCCGGTGCATGAAGTGGTGGGCTTGATGGGCTGGCCTGTATTGACCGTACCGGGTGTCGAGGCTGACGACGTCATTGGCACGCTGGCCTGCATGGCCTCAAGGCAGGGCATTGAAGTCATTATTTCCAGCGGCGACAAGGATTTGAGCCAACTGGTAGACGAGCACATCACCGTGATCGACACCATGAATAACAAGCGCCGCGATCTGGCCGGCGTGGAGGCCGAGTTTGGCGTGCCGCCGCGCCTGATGGTGGACTACCAGGCCCTGGTGGGTGACACGGTGGACAACGTGCCCGGCGTGCCCAAGTGCGGGCCCAAGACAGCCGTCAAATGGCTGCTGGAATACGGCTCACTGGACAACCTGGTGGCGCATGCTGCGGATATCAAAGGCGTGGTCGGCGACAACCTGCGCGCCTCGCTCGAATGGCTGCCACAGAGCAAGGCGCTGGTGACGATTAAAAAAGACTGTGATCTGGACGATTATCTGCACGGTCTGCCTGCTCTGGATTCAATAGCTGTTGGCGCCCATAAACAGGAGGCTTTGGCTGTTTTTTATGAGAAATATGGATTCAAAGGACTGGTGAAGTCATTACAAGCCAATGCTCTGGTTGTTAAAGCTGAAAAACCTGCTGAAAAATCAGAGCCTGGCCTGTTCGACGAACCCGAGGCCGCAGTGGTCATCCCCAAGCAGCCCAGCACGCTGGTCTGTGACACCATCTTCACCTGGGAAGCCTTCAACACATGGCTAGCCAAATTGCAAGCCGCAGAGCTGGTTGCTCTCGACACCGAAACCACGTCCATCGACGAGATGCGCGCCGAGATTGTCGGCATCAGCTTTTGCATCACCCCCGGTGAAGCGGCCTACATCCCGCTGACCCACGACTACCCGGACGCGCCGGCCCAACTGCCGCGTGATGAAGTGCTGGCCAGGCTCAAGCCGTGGCTTGAGAACCCCGCCAAACTCAAGCTCGGCCAGAACATCAAGTACGACCGCCACGTTTTCGCCAACCACGGTATTGAGGTGCAGGGCTACGCACACGACACCATGCTGCAAAGCTACGTGCTTGAAGTGCACAAGCCGCATGGCCTGACCAGCCTGGCCGACAGGCATCTGGGGCGCGGCGGCATTACTTTTGAAGACCTGTGCGGCAAGGGTGCGCACCAGATCAGGTTCAACCAGGTCGACATTGCCAAAGCGGCGGAGTATTCATGTGAAGACGCCGACCAGACGCTGGGCGTGCACCTGTTGCTGTGGCCGCAATTGCAGGCCATTGACAAGCTGAAGTTTATCTATGAGCTGGAGATCAAAAGCAGTGAGAGTTTGTACCGCATTGAACGTAACGGTGTGCTCATTGACGGGCCCATGCTGGCCAAACAAAGTGGCGAGCTGGGCTTGCGTCTGGTGCAGCTGGAGACCGAGGCGTACGAGATCGCAGGTCAGCCCTTCAACCTGGGCAGCCCCAAGCAACTGGGTGAAATTTTCTTTGACTTGCTTGGAATGCCAGTCATTAAAAAAACGCCCAGCGGCGCTCGCAGCACCGACGAAGAAGTGCTCGAAAAGCTGGCCGAAGACTACCCGCTGCCCGCCAAACTGCTGGAGCACCGCAGCCTGTCAAAGCTCAAAGGCACGTACACCGACAAGCTCGCGCAACTCGCCTTGCCGCGTACGGGCCGCGTGCACACCCATTACGCGCAGGCCGTGGCTGTCACAGGGCGCCTGTCCAGCAACGATCCGAACCTGCAAAACATCCCTGTCAAAACCGCCGAAGGCCGCCGGGTGCGTGAAGCATTCGTCGCACCCGCTGGCAGTGTGATTGCCAGCGCCGACTATTCTCAAATCGAGCTGCGCATCATGGCGCATATCAGTGAAGACGCCGCGCTGCTCAAAGCGTTTACCGAGGGCATCGACGTTCACCGCGCAACGGCCGCTGAAGTGTTTGGCGTGGCGGTCGATCAGGTCAGCAGCGAGCAACGCCGCTACGCCAAGGTGATCAACTTTGGCCTGATATATGGCATGAGCAGCTTTGGCCTGGCCAAAAATCTGGGTATTGAAACCAAGGCTGCATCGGCGTACATCGACACTTATTTTCAGCGTTACCCCGGCGTTAAAAACTACATGGACGAGACCCGCCTGTCAGCCAAAAGCAAGGGCTATGTTGAAACGGTTTTTGGCCGCCGCCTGTATTTGCCCGAGATCAATTCTCCCAACGGCCCGCGCCAAAAAGGCGCAGAGCGCGCAGCGATCAACGCCCCCATGCAAGGCACAGCCGCTGACCTGATCAAGCTCAGCATGAACGCAGTGCTTCAAGTGCTGGACCAGGAAAACCGCAAAACCAAAATGATCATGCAGGTACATGACGAACTGGTATTTGAAGTACCTGAAGATGAAGTGGACTGGGTGCGCTTGGAGATTCCGCGTCTGATGGCGGGTGTGGCGCAATTGAAAGTGCCACTGCTGGCCGAGATCGGGGTTGGCGAAAATTGGGAGAAGGCGCACTGACGTCTTAATTTGTCAAACGAGCTTTCACGTGCGCCTAAAAGAATAAACTCCACAATTCTCATGTTGACCATGTTTTCATTCCCTTCCAACCAAAGGACGCCATATGCTGACTCCAGACCAAAAATCTGACTTTGATGCCCTGTTGCCCGGCCAAAGCACGGAGGCTGGCGCCAGTCGCCGTACCGCTTTGAAAGCTGCTTTGGGCGTGGGCTACGCCGCCACCGCCATGCCCATCATGGCGCAAACGGCCATCAAAACGTCGTCTGACGGGCTCAAAACTGGCGAAATCATCTTTGAGGTCAATGGCTTCAAAGTGCCAGCTTTTTTTGCTGCACCTGCTGGCAAAACAAACTTGCCAGTGATTTTGGTGATGCAGGAAATTTTTGGTGTGCATGAATACATTGCCGACACCGCACGCCGCTTTGCCAAAGCCGGCTACCTTGCCGTCGCCCCCGAGCTGTTTGCCCGCCAGGGTGACCCGAGCCAATACAACGAAATGGCCAAACTGCAAGCAGAAGTTGTGACCAAAGTGCCTGACGAGCAGGTCATGGCTGACCTGGATGGTGCGGTGAAATGGGCCGGCGCCAACGGTGGTGACGTGAAAAAAGTTGGTATCACCGGTTTTTGCTGGGGTGGTCGAATCACCTGGCTGTATGCATCCCAAAGTAAAAACGTCAAAGCCGGTGTGGCCTGGTATGGCCGGCTGGTGGGCACAGCCAGCGCGCTACAACCCAAGCACCCGGTTGATCTGGCCGCACAAATCAACGCGCCTGTGCTTGGCTTGTACGGCGGACAAGACGGCGGCATTCCGCTTGCCACGGTTGACCAGATGAAAGCCGCTCTGGCGGACGCTGCCGGTAAGGGCAATGCTGCGGCCAAAGCGTCTGAATTTGTGATTTACCCTGACGCGCCTCACGCTTTTCATGCTGACTATCGCCCCAGCTACCGCAAAGAGGCGGCTGAAGACGGCTTTAAGCGCGCTTTGGCCTGGTTCAAAGCCAACGGCGTTGCCTGAAGCACTGCTCGGCGTGTCAGCAGTAAATAGAACTGTCCGGTTTTAGAGCAAATAGATTGTCCGCTTTTTCTATTTTGTTTGCGATGACTGCAAAGCTGCGTAGGGCGTAGCCCGAAGCGGCTTTGCAGCCATCGCGCGG
>JBILXX010000038.1:0-29736 GCA_044378095.1 Polaromonas sp. | reverse complement strand
CCGCGCGATGGCTGCAAAGCCGCTTCGGGCTACGCCCTACGCAGCTTTGCAGTCATCGCAAACAAAATAGAAAAAGCGGACAATCTATTTGCTCTAAAACCGGACAGTTCTATTTACTGCTGACACGAGATCACCCAGCTGACTGTGCGCGCACTGGGCGCAGATGGCCAAGTCGAAACCCATTTTTGCGAACCCATTGGCCACATCCAGGTCAGCGGCGACTATGTCGAAAGCGGGCAGCCACACCCTATGGCAGGCGCGGCGTTAAAACGCAGCCGAGAGATAGCCAAGGCCGTGGCCGACAACCTGGGTGGCCAGGGTGTGTTTGGCGTTGAGCTGTTTGTCAAAGGCGACGACGTCTGGTTCAGCGAAGTCAGCACCCGCCCCCACGACACCGGCATGGTGACCATGTGCACCCAGGTACAAACCCAGTTTGAACTGCACGCCAGAGCCATCCTTGGCCTGCCCGTCAACACCGCCCTGCGCACACCCGGCGCCAGCGCCGTCATCTACGGCGGTGTAGAGGCCAAAGGCATCGTGTTTGACGGTGTGGCCGATGCGCTGCGGGTGTCCAACAGCGACATTCGCCTGTTTGGCAAGCCAGAAAGTTTTGTGAAACGCCGCATGGGTGTGGCGCTGGCGTTTGATGCGGATGTGGAGGTGGCGCGGGTGAATGCTAAGAAGGCGGCTGGGATGGTGAAGCCGCGTGCGGCTTGATCGCGGACTTTTCGTGCAAGATGCCGCACGTGAAGTTTGGCGACTTTAGAAATGGGCGAACGGCTGGTTTCGGGCCATAAGCGGACGTTCCTGTGTGACTGTTTTGGCGGTGATTTCGGTACCCGTGATCGCTGAAATTGCCTTGGGTCTCTAACAGCAAAAAAACAAGTGGCTGGGACGGGAATTGGGGCAATTCAGACCTACAACTCTCTTGGTAGATCAGCGTCTTGCAAACTTCGCCGTACTGTTATACAGTTGTACGTAATTCCGGTATTTCACCGGATAACCGGAGACTTGCCATGGGAAAAACCGAACGACTTGAACTACGACTCGACGACGAACTCGTCGAACGCATCGACACCTGGATGAATGAGACGGGTCAAGCCAGCTCTCGCTCCGACGCTGTCCGTCAACTGATGGATATAGGGCTTGGCACAGTGACGGGCAAGAGCATTCGCCTCACGGATGGTGACAAGCTGAACTTCATGATGCTGCGAGACATCATGAAACACCTGAAAATCAAGGACGCCGAAACCGATATCGATTTCGTCGCCGAGACCATCTATGGTGGTCACTACTGGGCTCCGACGTGGGAGATGCAGGGTTTGTTCCATAGGCACACAGACCGACCCGCAGATGTAACTCTAGTGGTCGATACGCTCGATATGTGGGACTTCATCGAAGGCTGCATCGAGAAGCTGACGCCGGAAGAGATCGAGCGCCTAAAGGCGGCGAACCATGGCTACTTGCCCAAGTTCGCGGGCTTCGACGGCAACAACGAGAGCTCGTTGATGAGCATCGCTAGCTTCATTGTCGAGAAAATGGGTCGTTTTTCTCGCTTCAAGAAGCACGACTTCAACTCGCACGCCCCGACCGCCGTGCGCTACCGCCGCATGACCACAGCGTTCGAGCCGATCCGTGGGACCCTAGGCTTCGGCCGTGACCTCGGCGTTGACCAGATCATCGAGTTGCTTAAGGTCGAGCGCTGAGTGAGGAACAATTGCGGTCAGAGTTAAATCGATCTTCAGGCGCTATCAATACCGGGGCTGCTCGCGCACATATCCATTGACCTGTAGCCTCAAAAAACATCTAAAAATGCGCAAAAAAACGGGTGAGAGGGTCGCCAGAAAGTCATCAGGCCGCAACTGAGTGCGCGCACAGGTTGACTTGAAGCCTCTCGCGCATCGCTTGAAAAATAGCTGCAAGGTTGTCCATACTGGGGTTGCCCGTGGGCGACAACATCCTGTGTAGGCTTTTGCTGGGCTTGGCGGTCAGGGTCGCAAGCTGTTCAAACCCAATAGTGGCGTTGACCAGGTCGCGCAAAATCAGTCGAGCGGTTTCTGGTTCTCCGTTGAGGAACAAGGTCGCAGCCTCGTCCAAAAGAGCTTGCGCAAATGAAGCGTCGCTTTGCACACGCTGCAGGACGGTTTCTTTAAAATTTCTGGTTAGTGCCATTGGTTTACCCTTTGTGCTTACTGCTTGATTTGATGGTCATCGCCTTTTTGCGAGTCTTGTACTCCGCCAGCAACGCTTTCGCTTTATCAATGTCCCGTTGTTGACCTCGCTTGGTGCCGCCACCGAACAGGACGATCAGCGTGTCGCCATCTTTGGCGAGATAGATCCTGTAACCTGGTCCCCAGTCGATGACGTACTCACCCATGCCGTCAAACCACTTGATGCTGGACGTATTGCCCAACTCCATACGAAGCTTGGCAACGGTCACCTTGGCGGCTGCCTGAGATGTCAGGCAGTCAAACCATTGCTTGTAAGGGTTGGATGCATCCTCGCGGATGTACTCTTCGACTTTGATAGGCATGTTTTATGGTAACACATTCGTTACCTTCTGCGGCATGGAACGTGGTTTCAAGTTAATCCCTTGGGCGAGAACTGTGAGCCAACTTAACTCACGCGAATCACTGAAACGCCACCTCAGAAAAGCTCCGCAGCTTCCTCGAATGCAACTGGCTTGAGCCTTCAGCGCGCAGCAGCTCTATCGCCCGCATGCCGATGCGCAAATGCTGGTCTACCCGCTCGCGGTAAAAGTGGTTCGCCATGCCGGGCAGTTTGATTTCGCCGTGCAGGGGCTTGTCGCTCACGCACAGCAGGGTGCCGTAGGGCACCCGAAAGCGAAAGCCGTTGGCAGCAATCGTGGCGCTTTCCATGTCCAGCGCCACAGCGCGGCTTTGGCTGAAGCGGCGTTGCGGCTGGTTGCCGGGCAGCAGCTCCCAGTTTCGGTTGTCGGTGGATGCCACGGTGCCGGTACGCATGATGCTTTTGAGGGCTGCGCCTTGCAGGCCGGTGACGTCTGCCACGGCGCTTTCAAGTGCTTTTTGAATCTCAGCCAGCGCGGGGATGGGGATCCACAGCGGCAGCTCTTCGTCCAGCACATGGTCTTCACGCACGTAGCCGTGGGCCAGCACGTAGTCGCCCAGTTGCTGGCTGTTGCGCAGGCCCGCGCAGTGGCCGAGCATGATCCACGCATGGGGCCGCAGCACGGCGATGTGGTCGGTGATGTTTTTGGCATTGGCCGGGCCCACGCCAATGTTGACCATGGTGATGCCGGTGCGGTCAGATCGCATCAAGTGGTAGGCGGGCATTTGCGGCAGGCGGGGCGGTTGCGTGCCCGGCTCGTCGCCTGCAATGGCGGGCAGGCCCGCGCGGCGCGTGACGACATTGCCGGGCTCTACAAAGCAGATGTAGTCACTTTTCGGGTCAGCCATTTCGGCATGGCCCAGGCGCACAAACTCGTCAATGTAAAACTGGTAGTTGGTAAAAAGCACAAAGTTTTGAAACCAGTCGGGTGACGTGCCTGTGTAGTGGCGCAGGCGCTGCAATGAATAGTCAACCCGCGCGGCTGTAAAGAGCGACAGCGGCTGCGGCTCGCCGGGGCGGGCTTCGTACGTGCCGTTGGCAATGCCATCGTCCATGGCGGCCAGGTCGGGCAGGTCAAACACGTCGCGCATCAGCGTGCGGCGTGCAGCGCTTAAATTGCCTTCAATGTGGTCATGCTCGGCGAAAGAGAAATGCACCGGGATGGGCTGCGTGCTGGTGCCCACTTCAAGCTCTACGCCGTGGTTTTGCAGCAGCAGCGTGAACTGCTCCAGGTAGTAGTCGGCGTACAAGTCGGGCCGGGTGAGGGTGGTTTCAAACCGGCCTGGGCCAGCCACAAAGCCGTAGCTGAGCTGTGCCGTGTCAATGGCTTCTTGCAGTTTGCGTGAAACGGTTTCGGTATGGATGCGCACGAACGGATAGCAGGCACGCACATGACCAGGAAGTGTTTCACCCGCTACGTAGCGTTGCATGGCTCCTCGCAAATGGGCGATTTGCTGGCTATAGATTTGTTGCACCTGCTTGAGCGCATCGGCAGCGTTGCTGTAGCGGGTGGGGGCGATGAAGCTGGGTAAGTAAGGCATATCAGTTCTTAACAGGTTCTCGCATGGTCACAAACTCCTCGGCCATCGTCGGGTGAATGCCAATCGTGCTGTCAAACACGGCTTTGGTGGCACCCGCCTTCATCGCCACTGCAAAGCCTTGCACCACCTCGCCTGCGTCTGGCCCTACCATGTGAAGGCCGACCACACGGTCACTGGCGTCGTCCACGATCAGCTTCATCAGCGTGCGTTCTGTGCTGCCGCTCAGGGTGTGTTTCAGCGCCTTGAAGTCACTGCGGTAGATCGTGACTTTGTCGAACTTGTCACGCGCCTGGCTTTCTGAATAGCCCACCGTGCCGATGTTGGGGTGGGTAAACACAGCCGTGGGAATAAAGTCGTAGCTCATGCTTCGCGGCGGCTTACCCGCTGCCGGACCAAAGAGCTGGTCCACCACCACCATCGCCTCACCCAGCGCCACAGGTGTGAGCTGCACGCGCGCCGTCACGTCGCCCAGTGCGTAGATGTGTGGCACGCTGGTCTGGTACTGGGCGTTGACTTTGATGGCGCCTGCTGCGTTCACCTCAACACCCACCGCACCCAGGCCCAGACCGCTGGCGTTGGCAATGCGGCCTGTGGCATACAGCACGGTATCAACCGTCAGGCTTTCACCATCGCCTTTGACTTTGACATGCAAGCCATGCGCGGTTTTGGTGATGGACTCCACCTCGGTTTTGAACTTGAAGTTAACTCCGGTTTTGGTCATCTCGGTGGCGATAAAACTGCGCACGTCTTCGTCAAACCCCGTTAGCACTTTATCGCCTCGATGCACTTGCGTCACATGCGAGCCCAGGCCGTTGAAGATAGATGCAAACTCGCAGGCAATGTAGCCACCACCGACCACCAGCAGCCGCTTGGGGAAGGGGCTCAGATCAAACATGTTGTCAGATGTGACAACGTGTTCATGGCCTTCTACCGCCGGGACCAATGCCGTACCACCGGTGGAAATCAAAATGTTTTTGGCTGTGTACTGTTTGTCGCCTACCTGCACGGTGTGCGTATCAATCAATCTGGCCCAGCCCTTGATGACTTTGACTTTCGCGCCGTCAAGAAGCTGGTCGTAAATGCCATTGAGCCGTTTGATCTCTTTGGCGCGATTGACTTTGAGGGTTTCCCAATTGAAGGTGGGCGCTGCGCCTTCCCAGCCAAAGCCGTGTGATTCTTCAAAGCTGTCGGCAAAGTGCGCGGCATAGCTGTAAAGCTTTTTCGGAATGCAGCCCACGTTCACACATGTGCCGCCCATGTCGGCCACTTCAGCCAGGCCAACGCGTGCGCCGCGCTGCCCGGCCATGCGCGCAGCACGCACGCCACCGCTGCCGCCGCCTATGACGAAAAGATCAAAATCAAATGTCTGCACAGGGTTTTCCTTATGGTTTATGCCTTGCCCATGATAATTGGGGATGACTACATCTACAGACTTCGCCGCTTTATCCCTGCCCGCCCATGTGCTGGCCAACCTGACGCAGCTGGGCTACACCCAGATGACGCCGATCCAGGCGGCAAGTTTGCCCGTTGCGCTGCTAGGCAAAGACCTGATAGCCCAGGCCAAAACCGGCAGTGGCAAAACCGCTGCTTTTGGAATCGCGCTACTGGCCAATCTGAACGCGCGACGCTTTGCGGTGCAAGCGATGGTGCTGTGCCCGACCCGTGAGCTGGCCGATCAGGTGGCAACGGAAATCCGCCGCCTGGCGCGGGCTGAAGAAAACGTCAAGGTGGTGGTGCTGTGCGGTGGAGTGCCGCTGCGCAACCAGACGGCTACTTTAGAAAACGGCGCTCATATCGTTGTCGGCACGCCGGGGCGCATCATGGACCATTTAGGGCGTGGCCACTTGAACTTAGAGGCGATGAACACGCTGGTGCTGGACGAGGCCGACCGCATGCTCGACATGGGCTTTTTTGAAGACATCGTGACGGTGGCCAAGCAGTGCCCCAAAGAGCGCCAGACGCTGCTGTTTTCAGCAACGTACCCAGAAGGTATCGCCAAGCTGAGTGCGCAGTTCATGAAAACGCCGCAAACCATCACAGTGCAGGCCCAGCATGAGAAAACAAAGATCACCCAGCGCTGGTACCAGGTGCCCGACAGCGACCACGACGAAGCGCGGCTGGGCGCCGTGGCACAAGTGCTGCGTCATTTCAGGCCTGCCAGCACGCTGGCGTTTTGCAACACCAAGTCGCAGTGCCGCGCGCTGGTGGCATATTTAAAAGACCAGGGTTTCAGTGCGCTGGCTTTGTTTGGTGAGCTGGAGCAACGCGAACGCGACCAGGTGCTGGTGCAGTTTGCCAACCGCTCATGTTCAGTGTTGGTGGCAACCGATGTGGCAGCGCGCGGCCTGGACATTGCGCAGCTCGCCATGGTGATCAATGTGGACGTGACGCCCGATGCTGAAGTCCACATCCACCGCATTGGCCGCACTGGCAGGGCCGACGAAGAAGGCGTGGCCATCAGCCTGGCCAGCATGGACGAGATGGGCTACGTTGGCAAGATTGAGGTGCTGCAAAAGGCCGAGTCTGAATGGCACAAGCTGACCGAGCTGACCCCGGCCAGCAACGACCCGCTGCTACCGCCCATGGTCACCCTGCAAATCGTTGGTGGCCGAAAAGAAAAAATCCGCGCCGGTGATGTGCTGGGTGCACTGACTGGCGCAGATGGCGGCGTGGCAGCCTTCACGCGAGAGCAGGTTGGCAAGATCAACGTGAATGAGTTTTCAACCTATGTGGCGATTGAGCGCAGCATGGCCAGCCTCGCGCAGCAAAAGCTGAGCAACGGCGGGGTGAAGGGCAAGAGCGTGAAGGTGCGTTTTATGGATGAGGTTTGATGGGCGCTTGCTGGACTATTGCCACCGCTTTGGCACAAAATTGAAACCACAAACCAAATCCGCCTAGAATTGACGTTTACGTAAACGTCAAGTGAGCGTTTCTTTCAAATTCAGTATTTAGAAAGACCTGCATGCCAGTTCTGGAGACAAAACTTAACGCCCGCACAGCCGACTTTCAGGCCAATGTAGCGGCCATGCAAGCGCTGGTAGACCACCTGCGGGGCGAGGTGGCCAAGTCGGCTGCCGGTGGCGGTGAGGTGGCTCGGGCCAAGCATGTGGCGCGGGGCAAGCTGCCGCCGCGCGAGCGGGTGCAAATGCTGCTGGACCCTGGCACGCCTTTTTTAGAACTGTCCCCGTTGGCTGCGCACGCCATGTACGACGGTGCGGCGCCCTGCGCGGGGCTGATCACTGGCATTGGCCGTGTGAGCGGTGTGGACTGCATGGTGGTGTGCAATGACGCAACCGTCAAGGGTGGCACCTACTACCCGATGACAGTTAAAAAGCATGTGCGCGCCCAGGAGATTGCGCAGCAGAACAACTTGCCCTGCATCTATCTGGTCGATTCAGGCGGGGCGAACCTGCCAAACCAGGACGATGTGTTTCCTGACCGTGACCACTTTGGCCGCATCTTTTACAACCAGGCGCAAATGAGCGCCGAGGGCATTGCGCAAATTGCGGTGGTCATGGGCAGTTGCACGGCAGGCGGCGCGTACATGCCCGCCATGAGCGATGAAAGCATCATCGTGGCCAACCAGGGCACCATCTTTTTGGGCGGGCCGCCGCTGGTCAAAGCCGCCACGGGCGAGGTGGTCACGGCTGAAGATCTGGGAGGTGGTGACGTGCACACGCGGCTGTCTGGCGTGGCAGACCATTTGGCGCAAAACGACATGCATGCCTTGCAGCTGGCGCGCACGGCGGTCAAGAATTTGAATCGAAAAAAAGCATCAAATCAGCTTTTAGACCAGCAAATACGTGCGCAAGCAGCTTCTGAAAATATAGCGCCTTTGTACGATGCAAGTGAGCTCTATGGCGTGATACCCACCGACACCCGCAAGCCTTTTGATGTGCGCGAAATCATTGCCCGCATTGTGGACGGCAGCGAGTTTGACGAGTTCAAGGCACGCTACGGCACCACGATTGTTTGCGGCTTTGCCAGGGTTGAAGGCATGCCAGTGGGCATCATTGCCAACAATGGCATTTTGTTCAGTGAGTCAGCGCTGAAAGCCACGCACTTCATTGAGCTGTGCTGCCAGCGGAAAATCCCGCTGGTGTTTTTGCAAAACATCACCGGCTTTATGGTGGGCCGCAAATACGAAAACGAAGGCATTGCCCGCAACGGTGCCAAGATGGTCACGGCCGTGGCAACTGCAGCTGTCCCCAAGTTCACCATCATCATTGGCGGCAGCTACGGCGCAGGCAACTACGGCATGTGCGGCCGGGCGTTTTCACCCCGCTTTTTATGGATGTGGCCCAACGCCCGCATTTGCGTGATGGGCGGCGAGCAAGCCGCTGGCGTGCTGGCCACCGTCAAGCGCGACGGCATTGAGGCGCGAGGCGGGCAGTGGACAGGCGCTGAAGAAGCGGCTTTCAAGCAACCCATCCTCGACCAGTTTGCCCACCAGTCACACCCCTATTATTCAAGCGCCCGGCTATGGGACGACGGCGTGATAGACCCGGCGGACACCCGCCGCGTGCTGGCACTCGGCCTGTCGGCCACCCAAAACCGGCCGATACCGGACACCAAGTTTGGTGTTTTCAGGATGTGATGCACGTGAACAACATCTACACCACCCCCGAGCACGAACTGCTGCGTGAGCAGGTTAACCGCTTCATCAAGCGGGAGGTAGAGCCCTACGCGGCAGAGTGGGAAGAAACCGGTTGCGTGCCGCGCGATGTATTGCGCAAAATGGGTGATGCGGGCTTGTTCGGCCTGATGTATGAATCTGAATACGGCGGTGCTGAAGCCGACGCGCTAACCAACCTGGTGTTTGCAGAAGCCCTGAGCCAGTCCACCTTTGGCGGCTTCATCATCACCGTGCTGGTCCACACCGACATGGCCAGCCCGCACCTGCACCATGCGGGCAGCCCGGCGCAAAAGGCCAAATACTTGCCAGGCGTTATTGCGGGCGACTTGATCACTGCCGTTGGCATCAGTGAGCCGGGTGCTGGCTCTGACGTGGCGGGCATGCGCACCACAGCCCGCAGGGACGGTGACGAGTGGGTCATCAACGGCACCAAGATGTTCATCACCAACGGCGTGCATGCCAATGTGTATTTTGTAGCGGCCAAAACAGGCACCGCGCGGCACGACATGAGCATGTTTATCGTTGAAAAGGGAACGCCTGGCTTTACCGTAGGCCGTGCGCTTAAAAAGACAGGCTGGTTGTCGTCAGACACGGCTGAATTGATTTTTGACAATGTGCGCATCCCGGCTGGTAACTTGCTGGGTGAAGAAGGCAAGGGCTTTTATTCAGTCATGAAGAACTTTCAGACCGAGCGCATTGCCCTGGGCGCGATGGCGGTTGGCCACTGCACCCGTGCGCTTGAGCTGACGCTCGACTACGTGCGCCAGCGCCAGGCCTTTGGCGCCACCCTGTGGGACAAGCAAACCATACGCCACCGCATCGCCATGCTGGACGCCAAAACCCGCGCCGCACGGCAGTTCATGTACCACTGCGCCTGGTCAGTCACGCAGGGGCATGACATTGTTCAGGAGGTGTCGATGCTCAAGGCACTCACCGGTGAGCTGGTTAATGAAGTGCTGCAAACATGCCAGCAGTTTCACGGCGGGATGGGCTTTATTCGTGAAACACCGATTGAACGCCTCTGGCGCGACGCACGCGTGCTGGGTATAGGCGGCGGCGCGACAGAAGTCATGCTGGAAGAAGTTGCCAAGCGGTATTGAATCAGATCTAAAACGCCATGAACAACCTACAACTGCACGTCGCCGGCTTGGTGGCCACCGTGACACTGAACCGCCCTGAAGTGCGTAACGCTTTTAATGAAGCGTTGATTGCCGAGATAACTCAAGCCTTTCAGCAACTGGGCCAACGTGACGACGTGCGCTGCATCGTACTTGCAGCACAGGGCACTGCATTCTGCGCAGGCGCAGACCTGAACTGGATGCGCAGCATGGCTGACTACACGCGGGAGCAAAACCTGGCGGACGCGGGGCGGCTGGCCGCCATGATGCAAACCATTTACGAATGCCCAAAGCCGACGATTGCAAAAATTCAGGGCGATGTGTATGCGGGCGGTACGGGTTTGGTGGCGGCTTGCGACATGGCTGTATCAGTCGACACAGCTAACTTTTGCCTGAGCGAAGTCAAGCTTGGCCTGGTGCCATCAACCATCAGCCCGTATGTGATTCGCGCGATGGGCGCACGTGCGGCACACCGGTACTTTTTAACCGCAGAGCGTTTCAGTGCGGCTGAGGCGCTACATATTGGTTATGTGCATGAGGTGGTCTCTAGCGATGCGCTGGATGCCAAAGTTGCCGAGTTAAGCCATGCGCTCGTCAACGCCGGGCCTGAAGCCGTGAAGCTTTGCAAGAAGCTCATACAAGATGTGGCGGGCAAAGACATCACGCCCGAGCTTGTCAATATGACCATCGCCAGCATTGCCGATGTGCGCGTCAGCCCTGAAGGGCGCGAGGGGCTGCAATCGTTTTTGCAAAAACGCAAACCCAGCTGGTTGCCCCATGCAGAGTCTTGATACCGCTCAACTGATTGCCCTGGCGGGCGCGCTGGGCTGGGCCAGTGGCATACGCCTTTACCTGGTCGTCTTGCTGACAGGCTTGGCGGGTTTCATGGGTTGGGTCAACTTGCCACAGGGCCTGCATCTGTTAGCCAACCCGGTCGTGCTGGGGGCGAGTGGCTTCATGGTGTTCATTGAGTTTTTTGCCGACAAAATCCCGGGGCTGGATTCATTGTGGGATGTGGTGCATAGCGTCATTCGCATCCCCGCTGGCGCAGCATTGGCGGCCAGTGTCTTCAGTGCAGACAATGGCGCCATGGCTTTGGTGGCGGCGCTGCTGGGCGGCACGCTGGCGGCTACCAGTTTTGCCGCCAAGGCCACCACGCGCGCGGCGATCAACACGTCGCCAGAGCCATTTACCAACGTCGGCGCGTCCCTGCTTGAAGACGGTCTGGTGCCGCTGGGGCTGTGGGCGGCGGTGGCGCACCCGTTTATTTTTGTGGCGGTGCTGGCTGTGGTGCTGGTCCTCAGCGTTTGGTTGATACGCATATGCTGGCGCTTCTTGCGGCAACTGTTTACCCGGGTTGCACGTATTTTCAGTGGCAAGCCAGACCCCGGCGTCTCGCCCGCTTTCACTTTAAAGCCATCCTTGACACGGGACAAGCAAGTCTAGGCAAAAGGAAAATTAACGTGAGGCACTTTTTTTTAGCAAGCGTTTTTCTGGGATGTGTCAGCCTGGCCATCGCGCAGGACGTGCAGCCGCCTGCACCAGAGCAACTGTCGCTTGATATTCGAGAGGCTATTGTTCGCGTCCCGGTTACGGTTAAAGACGCATTCAACAAAGAAATCACCGGAGACGTGCTGGTCACAACCTTTCGCCCACAAGGCGCAGGCCCGTTTCCGCTGTTGGTGATGAATCATGGCCGCAAATCAGACACCCGAGCCCAAGACCCACGCCAGCGTTTTGAGTCGATCGCCCGATTTTTTATTCGCAAGGGCTTCGCTGTTGCAGTACCGCAGCGCTTGGGCTACGGCGCATCGGCCAGCGCAGGTGACCCTGAAGACAGTATGAGCTGTAGCCAGCCGCGTTACCAACCCGCTGGTGATGCTGCCGCAGCGCAGGTGCTGGCGGTGGTGGTCCACATGCGCAAGGATGCCGATATCGACGCGAGCCGCCTGGTCATCATGGGTCAATCGCTGGGTGGCTTCACAACTGTTGCAACTGCAGCTACCAAACCCAATGGACTCATCGCAGCCATCAATGTTGCGGGCGGACACGGCGGTAATCCTGAAACTCGTCCGGGTGACCCGTGCCAGGCATACCTGCTTGAAAACACTTTTGGCGCCTGGGGTAAAACCGCGACGGCCCCCATGCTCTGGCTGTATACCGAAAACGACAAGTACTTCAGCCCTAAAAACTCCCGTGCATGGTTTGACGCTTACACCAAGGCAGGCGCAAAGGCAGAGTACAAGCTGATGCCAGCGTTTGGTGACGATGGGCACGCCATGTTGGGGCGAGCCAACGACCTGTGGCAACCGGTGGTTGACGAGTTTCTTGCCCGCCACGGCTTTACCACGCCCGGGGCGATGACAAAACCACAAGTTACTGGCGCGGGTAAGGCGGTAGATGTTGCTGCCGTGCCGATGATCTCCGTGAAGCAACGAGAAGATATTTACCAAAAGTATCTGGCTATCAAATCACCAAAGGCGATTGCGCTTGGCTCCGGTGGCCGCGTCGGGTACGGGTCTGGCGACGATGCAATGTCTAACGCCTTGGGCTTTTGCCAGCGCCGCACGGGTCAACCCTGCAAGCTGTACGCAGTAGACAACGATGTGGTGTGGGTTCCGTGACTCTCAAAATGAACTGAAGGACGACTTAGTGTTTAAAAAAATACTCATTGCAAATCGCGGGGAGATAGCCTGCCGCGTGGCAGTAACCGCCAAGCGTATGGCCATCAAAACCGTGGCGGTGTATTCAGACGCGGATGCTGATGCCAAGCACGTCAGCGTCTGCGACGAAGCCATTCACATCGGCGTCAACGGATCAAGTGCGCCCAAAGACAGCTACCTGCGCTGGGAAGCCATCATTGAAGCGGCCAAAGCCACAGGCGCTCAGGCCATTCACCCCGGTTACGGCTTTTTAAGCGAGAACGAAGCCTTTGCGCAGGCTTGCCATGACAACGGATTGGTCTTCATTGGCCCCCCACCATCTGCCATCAAGGCCATGGGTTTGAAGGCTGAATCCAAACAACTGATGGAAAAGGCCGGTGTTCCACTGGTGCCGGGCTACCACGGTGCTGACCAGTCGCCAGATCTGCTGAAGCGTGAAGCAGACCGCATGGGCTACCCGGTGCTGATCAAAGCCAGCGCAGGCGGTGGCGGCAAAGGGATGCGCATGGTTGAAAAGTCTGAAGACTTCGATGCAGCGCTCGCGTCTTGCAAGCGCGAGGCGACTACCAGCTTTGGCAATGACAACGTGCTGGTTGAAAAGTACGCCCAGCGACCAAGGCATATTGAGATCCAGGTGTTTGGCGACATGCACGGCAACTATGTATATTTGTTTGAGCGCGATTGCTCGGTGCAGCGGCGCCACCAGAAGGTGCTGGAAGAAGCACCTGCACCTGGCTTGAGCGAAGCCATGCGCCAGCAAATGGGTGAGGCGGCGGTGGCTGCTGCCAGAGCAGTGAACTATGTCGGCGCGGGCACAGTTGAATTTATTGTGGAGCAGCTTGCCGATGGCGGCATGAAGTTCTATTTCATGGAAATGAATACCCGCCTGCAGGTTGAGCACCCGGTGACTGAAGCCATCACCGGGTTGGACCTGGTTGAATGGCAATTGCTGGTGGCCAGCGGGCAAAAGCTTCCGCTGGCGCAAGACCAGTTGCGTATCAACGGCCACGCGATTGAAGCGCGGATTTGCGCTGAAAGCCCTGACAACAACTTTCTGCCAGCCACGGGTACGCTGCATGTTTACGGCAAACCTGACGCCACATCGTTTGAACGCGGTGCGGTGCGTATTGACGATGGCGTTCGGCAGGGTGACGCGATTTCACCGTTTTATGACTCGATGGTGGCCAAGCTCATCGTGCATGGTAAAACCCGGCAGGAAGCGCTGGCACGACTGGATGCCGCCTTGGCGCAAACGCATATTGTGGGTTTGAGCACCAATGTTCAGTTTTTACGTTATGTGCTGCAAAGTGAATCGTTTGCCAATGCCAATCTGGATACGGCATTGATCCCGCGTGAAGAAGCGGTGCTGTTCAAGCAGGAGCGCATTGGCTTGCCAATGGCTGTGGCCTGTGCGGTGGCGCAAACGCTGCTGAACGAAAAGGCGTTGGAGACAAACGACCCTTTCAGTCGCCGTGATGGCTGGCAGTCGCACGGTGTCAGTTTGCGACGATTTGAGTTTGAATTTCATGGCGAACTGGCAAAGGCCGAGCTGACCTATTTGCATGATGGCGCATTGGCTCTGGCAGTGGGTGATTCGGCAGGTGTGTTGACGTTTGCGCAAACAGGTGGCGTCATCAATGTGCAATTTGCAGGGCGGCGCATGTCGGTAAATGTGTATCTAAATAATGATGTAGCCCATATTTTCACAGCGCAAGGCGCTGCTCAAATCATAGCGATTGACCTGCTGGCTCATGCCGGCGTGGCACAGGCTGAAGGCGGGCGGTTGACGGCGCCCATGCCAGGCAAGGTGGTGTCGTTTGCCGTCAAGGCGGGTGACAAAGTCAGCAAGGGTCAGGCGTTGGCCGTGATGGAGGCCATGAAGATGGAGCACACCATTGCTGCCCCGCTGGACGGCGTGGTTCAAGAATTGCTGTATGCGCCGGGCGATCAGGTGACTGAAGGTGCTGAGCTTTTAAAACTGGTCGTCTAGCAACATGCGCGTCACTTTTTGCTGCACGGATACCAATGCCCAGCCTTGGCTGGAAGGCTTGCGCGCCGCGCTGCCTGAGGCTTCGATCAAGCTGTGGGCGCCAGGTGATGACCCTGCCGACTATGCGGTGGTTTGGGCGCCGCCGCAACAGTTCTTTGACGAACAAACCAGACTCAAAGGTGTTTTCAATATCGGGGCAGGCGTTGACGCCCTGATGAAACTGATTTTGCCTGATGGCGTACCTGTTGTTCGGCTGGACGATGCGGGCATGTCGGTACAAATGGCTGAATATGTTTGCCACGCAGTGATTCGGCACTTCAGGGAATTCGATGCCTATGAAGCTGACGTGGCCAGCGGCAAATGGTCGTATCGCAAGCCGCGTGCGCGCAGCGATTTCCCGGTCGGCGTGATGGGACTGGGCGTGCTGGGTGAGCGTGTGGCACTGGCTTTGAAACAGTTTGATTTTCCGGTGTTGGGCTGGAGCCGGTCTGAAAAACGCATGGACGGCGTTCAGAGCTTTTCAGGGCCCAAAGGATTTGAAGATTTTCTGGCGGGCACGCGCATTCTGGTTTGCCTGCTGCCCCTGACACCCGATACTGAAAATATTCTGAACTACAACAACCTGACGAAGCTGTTGGCAGGGGGGTATGTCATCAATGTGGCTCGCGGCGGTCATGTGGTGGACGATGACTTGATCGCCTTGATTGATGGCGGACACTTGTCAGGTGCCACGCTTGATGTCTTCAGGCAAGAGCCGTTGCCGCCTGTACATCCTTTCTGGAAGCACCCCAAAATTTCTGTCACACCGCACACCTCCGCACGCACTTTGCGTGCGGAGAGTATTGCGCAAATCACGGGAAAAATTCAGGCCTTGCACAGCGGTGCTGCAATTGCCAGCATAGCTGGCGTGGTTGATACGAAAAAAGGATACTGAAGGTATGAATTACCCCAAAAAAGTCAAACTCGTTGACGTCGGCCCGCGCGATGGTTTGCAAAACGAGAAAACCATGGTGCCTGCCACTGTCAAGATTGAACTGGTCCATCGGCTTCAAGACGCCGGGCTCAAGGAAATTGAAGTCACCAGTTTTGTATCGCCCAAGTGGGTGCCGCAAATGGCGGATGCACTGGATGTGATGGCGGGCATACAGCGGCAGTCAGGGGTTCGCTATTCAGTGCTGACCCCCAACATGAAGGGTTTTGAAGCCGCCGCCGCATCAAAGCCTGATGAGATTGTTGTGTTTGCTTCCGCCAGTGAAGCCTTTAGCCAGCACAACATCAATTGCTCCATTGCCGAAAGCATTGAGCGCTTTGCGCCCGTTGTTGCTGCGGCAAAAGCTGCTGGTATCTTTACCCGGGGCGCCATTTCCTGCACTGTTGGCTGCCCGTATGAAGGTGATGTCGCGCCTGCGCAGGTAGAAATGGTGGCGCGGCTGATGGCGGCCATCGGCGTGCAGCACATGGGCGTGGCTGACACGATTGGCGTGGGCACACCACTGAAGGTACAGCGCGCCATGGCGGCCGCGCTAAAACACTATGCATTGGACGATATTTCGGGGCATTTTCACGACACCTATGGCCAGGCGCTGGGCAACACGCTGGCCAGCCTGCAAATGGGTGTCTGGCAGTTCGATACGTCGATTGCCGGTCTGGGCGGTTGCCCCTATGCCAAAGGCGCTACAGGCAATGTTGCAACTGAGGACGTGGTGTACATGTTGCACGGTATGGGTATTGAGACCGGCATTGATATGGACAAGCTGGTCGATGCCGGGCAGTTCATCAGCGAGCATCTGGCCCGCAAACCAAATTCACGCGCAGCGACTGCTTTGCTGAACAAGAGGACTCATTGAAATGTGTGGTGCTGAGTTGACTGCGCTGCCTGAGGGCGTTCAGAAAGTAGCATCGCTGCTACAAGCCAAAGAGCATCCCAACCCGCCAGTGATGCTCAGTGACGCCGCCCGCACCGCACAGCAGGCGGCTGATGCACTCTTCGTTGGTGTTGGCCAGATTGCCAAGAGCATTGTTTTCCGCCGCCGCTCTGATGAGGCTGCGGTGCTGGTCGTCACATCAGGTGACCAGCGAGTGGATGAGAAAAAGCTTGAAGCGCTGGTGTGTCTTGATGGCAAGCGGCTAAGCCGTGCTGATGCGGAGTTTGTTAAAGCCAAAACCGGATTTTCAATTGGTGGCGTGTCGCCGTTGGCGCATGCCACGCCAGTTGTACTGCTGATCGACCAGTCACTGTTCAGATTTGACACGATCTGGGCGGCAGCCGGACACCCGAATGCAGTGTTTCAGCTAACACCATCAGAACTTGAGTGGATGACCGGCGCACCCGTGGTGGACGTTGCTGTAGATCCTGTACAAGAGCAATTGTCGCAACAAAATGCTATTACTTTAGTAGCTGCTCGCGCCCGCAGCATGGCGGAAAAAGCCGAAATGGTATCTCCCTGTATATCGATTTGCCGTATGAGCGCTGTCACGGGCCTGTGCGAAGGCTGCTTTAGAACCCGCGATGAAATCGCTGGCTGGGGCAATGCTGGAGACGATACCAGACTTGCCACATGGGCGCGTATTGATCAGCGCATGGCTGCACTACAAGCCTGATCAGGCAAGCGCCATGAAGCACATCACCTTCTACGTCGACTTCATATCACCGTATGCCTATCTGGCCTTTGAGCAGCTACCTGAGGCGCTCAAAGGTATCAGCTACAGTGTTGATTACAGGCCTGTATTGTTTGCAGGCATGCTCAAGCACCACGGTCAACTGGGGCCAGCCGAGATTGCGCCCAAGCGCGACTGGACATATCGTCAAGTGCTGTGGCTAGCGCATTCGCTGAACATCCCCATTCAAATGCCCGCCAGCCATCCCTTCAATCCGCTGCCATTGCTCCGACTGGCGGTCGCCTGTAATGCGCGTTTATCTGGTCAAGCCAATCGTTATGTGTGCGAAACCATCTTCCGTCACGTTTGGTGCACGGGTCAGGAGGCTGGCAGCGTAGAGCGTACAGAGGCATTGACAGCGCAACTTTCGCCATCACATGACATTCAATGCGACGAGGTTAAAAACAGTTTGAAGATCAACACCGAGGAAGCGATTGCACAAGGCGTTTTCGGGGTCCCGGCCTTTGCTGTTGATGGCAAGATCTTTTGGGGTCTGGATGCGCTTCCCATGCTGCGTGATTACCTGTTGGGCGCCCCTTGGTTTCAGGGCGGTAACTGGGACGGTGTCAGTCAGGTGGGTAATGGAATCAGTCGCATCGCCAAGTAAATAACAGGCGCTTTTTATCGACTTGACCGCATGCTGAAACTTCTTCTTGGGGTTTCCCCTTGAGTTGTCAGTCTTTCACAAGTTTGGCGCAAGCTCCTGTTAGTTTCACGTCAGAGCTGGGTCAGTCGCTTCAAAAATAATAGTGAACCTTCCAATCTGGAAGTTTTTTATTTTTGGAGACAGCGATATGACAACTGCAGCAGTTGATAACAGACCCATGACTGCCGAGCAGAAGAAAGTGATTTTCGCTTCTTCACTCGGAACAGTATTTGAGTGGTATGACTTTTACTTGTACGGTTCACTCGCAGCAATTATTGCGAAGCAGTTCTTCTCGGGACTGGACCCATCAGCGGCATATATTTTTGCACTGCTGGCTTTTGCTGCTGGGTTTCTTGTTCGCCCCTTTGGCGCGCTGGTATTTGGCCGCTTGGGCGACATGATTGGACGCAAGTACACCTTTCTGGTCACCATCGTGATCATGGGTGCGGCCACTTTCATCGTGGGCTTGCTGCCCAACTATGCCACCATTGGTATTGCGGCGCCAATCATTCTGGTGGCGTTGCGCATGCTGCAAGGCCTGGCACTGGGCGGTGAGTATGGCGGTGCGGCAACTTATGTGGCCGAGCATGCGCCTCACGGTCAACGCGGCTTTTATACCTCGTGGATTCAAACCACGGCTACGCTGGGCTTGTTCCTGTCATTGATGGTGATTTTGGGTGTGCGTCAGGCCGTCGGTGAAGCAGCTTTTGCCGAATGGGGCTGGCGCGTTCCTTTTCTGGTGTCCATCTTGCTGTTGGGCGTGTCGGTTTACATTCGTTTGTCGATGAATGAGTCGCCCGCTTTCCAGAAAATGAAGGCAGAGGGCAAGACCTCCAAAGCGCCACTGTCGGAGTCTTTCGGCCAATGGAAAAACCTGAAGATCGTGATCATTGCCTTACTTGGCCTGACTGCTGGCCAGGCTGTGGTCTGGTACACGGGTCAGTTTTACGCGTTGTTCTTTTTGACGACGATTGCCAAGGTTGACGGCGTGACCGCCAACTTGCTTATTGCTGCTGCGCTGGTGATCGGAACGCCGTTCTTCATCTTCTTTGGCATGCTGTCCGACAAGATTGGCCGCAAGTCAATTATCCTGGCTGGCTGTCTGCTTGGTGCTGTGACTTACTTCACTGTGTTCCCAATGTTGCTGCAGTACGCCAATCCGGCGCTGAAAAAAGCCCACGATACCGTGACTGTCAGCGTGACGGCAGATCCAAAAACATGCTCATTCCAGGGCAGCCCCATTGCGCGTGAAATTGACTTCACCAGCTCATGCGATCAGGCCAAGCGTGTTCTTGCGCAGAACTTTATCCCCTACAAAAATGTTGTCGGCCCCGCTGGCTCAGTTGCTACTGTGCAAATTGGCACAACAACAGTCGAGTCCATCAATGCAACCTTAAGTGAAAAGCGTAATTCGTTTTCTCCTGAAAGTGCCAAGGCGATTGCAGAATTCAAGAAAGCAGTGCTTGACAACGCCAAAGCCAATGGCCTGACCGCCAAGGCTGACGACAAGAGCATGAACAAGGTCATGATTGGCGCCATTTTGTTGTACCTGGTGATACTGGTCACCATGGTGTACGGCCCAATCGCTGCCATGCTGGTTGAAATGTTCCCTACCCGGATTCGCTACACGTCCATGAGCTTGCCCTATCACATTGGCAATGGCTGGTTTGGCGGTTTGTTGCCCACGACTGCATTTGCGATGGTGGCCGCAACAGGCGACATTTACTATGGCTTGTGGTACCCGGTGATTGTGGCGGCTGGTACTTTCGTGATTGGCATGTTACTGGTCAAGGAAACCAAAGACGTTGATATTTACGCCGACGACTAAACGGCTATAGCTGGTTTGCCGGGCTTGATTCAACCACGCCCGGTGATTCAAACAAAGGCTCTGGTCGTATCGGCTGGAGCCTTTTTGATTTTTTTAAAGGAGTTTGTTATGTGGAAAATCGTTGTGGGTTTTATTGTTTTCGCAGCCCTGGCGCTGTACATGCTCAGCCGCGGCGGCGACATTGATTTGGGTGGCGAGAAGCACGGTACGGCATACCCGGCAGGTAAATCGGTACAAACTGACAGAGCCAGCTGACTCATCCGGTCAAATTGGTTTGAGGGTAACTTTCTGCGAGGCATCGTGCCAGTGATATGTGCCAAAACGGCAATTGGTCTGGAAAAACTCAAAGAACGGGCACAAAAAATCAGAAACGCCGTTGGTGCTGAAAAATACAAAGAACTTGGCGAGGCGCTCTTTTTTAGACCATGAGGATCATTTCAGACCAACACGGATGCCAGAAATTCGTCGGCTACTTTTTCAGACCGTATATTTACCAGTACACGCCGTATGTCGTGTACTTTGATGGCGAAGTCATCGTAGGATTTTGACTTTTCGAGCTTGAGGCTCATGGGTTCGCAGCTGGGGCCCAACAAGCTTTCAAGCTGCTTGGTAGCCCGGCGGATAAGAATCTTTAGCTCTTCAGCTGACACCGTCCGGCGGATGTCTGCTGCTACCTCCGGCTTGGCGGCTGCCACTGGGCTGGTGCTGCTGGTTGCGGGTACAGTTTCTTGAACGATGGCAGGCCGCTGCTGACCAGCATGTTCAGGGATACCAAAGTTTCAAGATCCTGAGCTGTCACACCCAGCCCCGCCGTGTTTTTCAAAATTTCGTCCGAGCGCTTTTTTCCGTCGCACATGATCAGGACGGAGCGCTGGCGGGGGGTAAGTCCAGATGAACGATCCTTGATGGCGTTTAATCCGAGCTCTGTTTTTGAATAAATCATGGGTCGTTTTTGGGTTGATTTGAAAGGTCACATCTCCGAAAAATAATGTTATGGCAAAAAACCATTTTTTTCAATATAGGTTAAACAGCATGTTTTCGCCTTTTCTGTTAAAAATTTCCGGTTTATCCGACCTGGCAAGTTCGACACGAGCTATTGATGCAGCTGGAATTTGAGCGGGATAACCACTTGACCGACCCGGCGGGTGTGAGTGCCTAGAATGTTTGACCTCTTCAGGAAAGCAGTCACTCCATGCCTCAGGGAATCATCCGCATTCGCGGCGCACGTCAGCACAATCTTAAAAACATCGACCTGGACATCCGCACCAACGAAATGACGGTCGTCACCGGCCCCAGCGGGTCGGGCAAGTCGTCCCTGGTGTTTGACACGCTGTTTGCCGAAGGGCAACGCCGGTATGTTGAGACCTTTTCGGCCTATGCCCGGCAGTTTCTGGACCGCATGGACAAACCTGCTGTTGACAAGGTCGAAGGCGTGCCGCCTGCGATTGCCATTGACCAGACGAATCCGGTTCGCAGCTCTCGCTCGACTGTCGGGACCATGACCGAGTTAAACGACCATTTGAAGCTGCTTTATGCACGATCAGCTCAACTGTTTGACAAGCAAACCGCGCAAGCTGTGCGGCATGACACGCCGGAGTCAATTTACGCGGAGCTGATGGCGCGAACGGCCGAGAACGATGCCAGAGTGGTGATGACATTTCCTGTTGAATTACCCGGTAACACAAGCCCTGAACAACTGGAACAGTGGCTTTCTGCCAGCGGCTTTACCCGCGTCCACGCAGAGCGCGACATCGCCACGCCAGCTGGTCCGCACAAGCTGCTGGACGTGGTTGCTGACCGATTCCGCATTCAAACGATAGAAAAAGCGCGTGCTGTTGAAGCCATTGAAGTGGCCATCAAGCGCGGTGCTGGACGGTTGAATGTTTATGTTCTGTCGGAAGGTCAAGATGAGCAGATGTGGCGCTTCTCGACCGGCCTGCATTGCCCTGACAGCGACACCCGCTACACAGAGCCGACCCCATCTTTGTTTTCATTTAACTCCGCCATGGGTGCTTGCGACAAGTGCAAGGGCTTTGGCCGCGTGATTGGTGTGGACTACGGCCTGGTGATTCCGAACGACAAACTTACACTGCGCGCGGGCGCTGTCAAGGTCATGCAAACGCCCGCATGGAAAGAAGCGCAAGATGATCTGATGCGGCACGCTGAAACAGCAGGTATTCCGCGCGACACTCCCTGGTACAAGCTCACGCCCGAGCACCAAGCCTGGGTGATCAATGGCTCTGCGAACTGGAATGGCAAATGGAGCCAGCACTGGTTTGGCATCAAGCGGTTTTTTGAATACCTGGAGAGCAAGTCTTACAAAATGCACATTCGCGTACTGCTGTCCAAGTACCGCAGCTACACGCCTTGTGAGACTTGCGGCAGCGCGCGGTTGAAGCTGGAATCACTGCTATGGCGGCTAGGCACCAAACAAGCCGCTGATGCCGTGCTGCCGCCAGCAGAGCGCTTTATGCCCGTCGGCGTGAAGTGGACGCGCGCGCAGCTTGAAGCCATGCCCGGCCTGTGTCTGCATGACCTGATGCGCCTGCCGATTGACAAGCTGCAGAAGTTTTCAGCCAGCTTGTCACTGGCCGCAGTTGGAGACGATGCAGAGCAAAAGGCGCTCAAGTCCCTTTTTGAAGAAATCCAGACGCGACTGAAATACCTGTGTGATGTGGGCATTGGCTACCTCACGCTTGACAGGCAAAGCCGCACTCTGTCGGGCGGTGAAGTGCAACGCATCAACCTGACCACGGCGCTCGGCACATCGCTTGTCAATACTCTGTTTGTGCTGGACGAGCCCTCGATTGGCCTGCATCCGCGTGACATGAACCGCATCACGCAGGCCATGCATCGCCTGCGTGATGCGGGCAACACGCTGGTGGTGGTCGAGCATGACCCGGCCGTCATGCTGGCCGCTGACCGCATGATTGACATGGGGCCAGGGCCTGGCGAGAAGGGTGGCCAGATTGTGTTTGATGGCACACCTGAGGATTTGAAACACGCCGACACCCTGACAGGTGCCTACCTCGGTGCGCGCAAGCAGGTCGGCATGGGTTTCAAACGCCCAGTGACGGACAGCACGCCGCGCTTGATTCTGGAAGGCGCACGCGACCACAACCTCAAAAACCTCACCGTTGATTTCCCGTTGCAGCGACTCGTCGTTGTAACTGGTGTCAGTGGCTCGGGCAAGTCAACGCTGATGCAAGACATTCTGGCCCCGGCTTTGTTGCGCCAGTTTGGCAAAGCGACTGAAACGCCCGGCCTGCATGACCGCTTGATGGGTGCTGACCACCTGACCGATGTAGTGTTTGTGGATCAATCCCCGATCGGCAAAACAGCCCGCTCCAACCCCGCCAGTTATGTGGGCGCATGGGACGCCGTGCGCGAGCTGTTCGCCCAGGCACCGCTGGCACGTCAACGCAGCTACACGTCGTCAAAGTTCAGCTTTAACAATGGCGACGGACGTTGCCCGACCTGCGGTGGCTCGGGTTTTGAGCATGTCGAGATGCAGTTTTTAAGCGATGTTTACTTGCGCTGCCCGGACTGCGATGGCAAGCGCTATCGACCTGAGATTCTGGAGGTGACAATTGAACGGAAAGCCATCGGCTGGACAGCATCAAAAATTTTGAATGTAGCCGATGTGCTGGACCTGACGGTCAGCGAAGCCGTCCAGCTCTTCGCCCAAGACCGCGAGGTGGTTCGCGCCCTGCAACCCATCGTCGATGTAGGGCTTGAATACGTCAAGCTCGGCCAGCCCGTGCCCACGCTGTCGGGTGGAGAGGCACAGCGCCTGAAGCTCGCGGGTTTTCTTGCAGACGCGAGCAAAACACGTAGCGCCAGCAAGCAGGCACTGGCTTTGCGCAACCCGAGCAAGGGAACGCTGTTTTTGTTTGACGAGCCCACGACAGGCTTGCATTTTGACGACATTGCCAAGCTCATGCGCGCGCTGCGCAAGCTGCTCGAAGCTGGCCATTCACTCATCATCATCGAGCACAACCTGGATGTGATTCGCTCAGCCGACTGGCTGATTGACCTGGGCCCCGAAGGCGGTGAAGCAGGTGGTTTGCTGGTGGCTGAAGGCACTCCCGAGCAGGTGATGGGGCACCCCACATCGCACACAGCACTGGCGCTGCGTGAGTATGAGGCGGTGATGAACAAAGTGCACGGGGTAGAAGAGCCACGCCCGAAGGTGTGGAAAACACGACCGACTTTTTCAAACGACATTCAGATCGTCAACGCCAAAGAAAACAATCTCAAGAGCCTGTCGGTCAATATTCCGCGTGGCAAGTTCAATGTGGTGACGGGTGTGTCAGGCTCAGGCAAGTCCACGCTGGCGTTTGACATTTTGTTCAATGAAGGCCAGCGCCGTTATCTCGAATCGCTCAACGCCTATGCGCGCAGCATTGTGCAGCCCGCAGGTCGGCCTGAAGTCGATGCCGTGTACGGGATACCGCCGACGGTAGCCATTGAACAGCGTCTGTCGCGCGGCGGGCGCAAGTCCACAGTGGGCACCACGACTGAGGTGTGGCACTTTTTGCGCCTGCTCTACGTCAAGCTGGGCATTCAGCACTGCACCAAAGACGATGCCGCCGTGATGCCGCAAAGCCCCGAGAGCATTGCGGCGCAGCTGATGAAAAACTATCGCGGCAAACACATTGGTTTGCTGGCCCCACTGGTCATCGCGCGCAAGGGTGTGTACACAGAATTGGCGGACTGGGCCAGGCCGCGCGGCTACACCCACTTGCGGATCGATGGCGAGTTTTTACCCACCACAGGTTTTCCGCGCATTGACCGTTTTAAAGAACACACGGTGGAGCTGCCGATTGCCAGCTTGCACATTGACCCTAAAAACGAAGCCGCACTGCGCCTGGCGTTGACAGTGGCGCTTCAGCACGGCAAAGGCCAGGTGGATGTGCTGGCCCCGCTCGACGGCTTGCAGGGCGCAATGCTGACGGGCGCATCGACTAAAGCGATAGGCAAGCTGGAAGCGTTTTCGACCAAGCGTGCCTGCCCGGTGTGCAGCACGTCGTATCCTGAGCTCGACCCGCGCCTCTTCAGCTACAACAGCAAGCACGGCTGGTGCCCGGATTGCGTGGGCACTGGCGTCAAGCTGACCAAAGAGCAGCGCAAAGTGTTTGATGATTCGGTGCGCGACGACGCTAACCAAGGCCGGGAGCAAAGCTTTGCCGAGCCTGAGGTTGAAGATGTGGTCGACGCGGCTTGCCCCGGTTGCGCAGGCACTAGGTTGAACAGACAGGCGCGCGCCGTGAAGTTTGCAGGCGTTGGCATATCAGACATCGCACGTTTGTCCGTCACTGACGTTCGCGCCTGGGTTGAGAAGCTCGCCTTGGTCGGGCGCGAAAGCGGCATCGCACGTGACCTGATTCCCGAAATCAAATCACGCCTTGAGTTTTTAGAAGACGTGGGCCTGGGTTACCTCACGCTGGACCGTGGTGCACCCACACTGTCAGGCGGTGAGGCGCAACGTATCCGCCTGGCCGCTCAGCTTGGCAGCAACCTGCAAGGTGTTTGCTATGTGCTGGACGAGCCCACCATTGGCCTGCACCCGCGTGACAACAAGATATTGCTCAGCGCGCTGGGCAAACTCAGCGATCGCGGCAACACGCTGGTGGTGGTCGAGCATGACGAAGACACCATTCGCCGAGCTGACAACATTATCGACATTGGTCCCGGTGCCGGCAAGCGCGGCGGGCGGCTGGTGGCGCAGGGCAGTGCGGCTGAGTTGTCTGCAGTGCCCGATTCATTGACGGGCCGTTATTTGGCGAATCCGTTGATTCACCCACTACACGCGCGGCGCGAAACCGTAGCCGAACTAGCTGAATTGGGGTCAGATCCCAATTCCACGAAACAGTCCCAGCAAGGCGCGCAAGCCAAATCGGATTTGGACTCTGACCCCCGTTCAGCGGCCCCAAGCAAGCCAGTCAGCAAGGCTAAACAAGCCAAGCTAAAAGCGGCCGCCCTAAAAGCCAGCGCAGCATCCGCCAGTATTGCTCACAACGCAGCCCCACAAGCTGCGAGCAAACACACCTCCTGGCTAACCGTCACCCAAGCCAATTTGCACAACCTAAAAGACGTCACCATTAACGTGCCGCTTTTCAGGCTGGTAGCAGTCACAGGCGTATCCGGCTCAGGCAAGTCCACCCTTGCACGCGACGTGTTGCTGACCAACGTGCACGCTGCTGTCGTGCAGCGCAGCACCAAAGCGGGCCGCGATTCAGACGATGCAGGCCAGCATCCGGCGTGGATCGGTTGCGAAAGCATCGCGGGCTACCGCAAGGTGGACCGCGTTCTCGAAGTCGATCAAACCCCTATCGGCAAAACCCCGCGCTCCTGCCCAGCGACTTACATCGGCTTTTGGGACACGATTCGCAAACTGTTTGCCGACACGCTGGAAGCCAGGGCCCGTGGCTACCAAGCCGGGCGTTTCAGCTTCAACACCGGGGAAGGCCGCTGCCCGACCTGTGAAGGCGCGGGCGTTCGCACCATCGGCATGAGCTTTTTACCCGACGTGAAAGTGTTGTGCGAAACCTGCCACGGCGCACGCTTTAACCCCGAGACGCTGGCCGTCACCTGGCGCGGCAAAAGCATTGGCGATGTGCTGAAGATGGAAGTTGACGAGGCGGTGGAGTTTTTCAAATCCATGCCCAGCATCGGCCACCCGCTGCAGTTGCTCAAAGACGTGGGTCTCGGTTATTTGACTTTGGGTCAGCCCTCGCCAACCTTGAGCGGCGGCGAAGCTCAGCGAATCAAGCTGGTGACCGAGCTCAGCAAGGTGCGCGACGACATCACCCGGCGCGGCCAGAAAGCACCGCATACGCTGTATGTACTGGACGAGCCGACCGTGGGCCTGCACATGGCCGACGTTGAAAAGCTCATTCATGTTCTGCACCGACTGGTCAACGGCGGGCACAGTGTGGTGGTGATTGAGCACGATCTTGACGTGATTGCTGAGGCCGACTGGGTGATTGACCTTGGGCCAGATGGTGGCAACGCTGGCGGCAGCGTAGTGGCTGCGGCGCCGCCCGAAGTGGTCGTCAAGCTCGGTACGCATACTGGCAATGCGCTGCGGGGCGTTCTGGAGCGGGTCTGATATGCTATTAAGTAAGTAGCTGCTTGCGCCCGTATTTATTGGCTCTCAGACCTAAATGACACCTAAAATATACTGAATTGACCCATCAGAGTCATCACAGGCTCTAAACAGAATGATTCGGCTTGTGATTCAAGGTGGATAAAGGCAGGCTGCTGATCTCTTGCAACAGCCGTGCCAATTGCAAACCCGCTGCGTTGATGACGGCATGGCCTTTGGCGGCTGTGGCCAGTGTTGCGTCACCGGCTGCGCCGTAGGGGTTGTAGTCCTGGATTTGCCAGCCCAGCTTGGCGCTGGTGCCGTTGCCCAAAATGGGGTACTTTTGGGCGCGCTCTTCGGCTTGCGTCGAGAAGTGCTGCGCATGAGTCATGTCAACATACTTTTCCCGCAGCGCCAGCATCATGGATGTCTCCATATCGCCCGCATGAATGCCAAAACGGTGCTCAGCGGGCGTGAACAAATCCATCACCTCATCGCCCAGCGGTAACGTGTACCAGTTGCTTGAAAACACCATCAAGTCATGCGCTGTGCGCAAGTCACGCGCAACGATGTCCATCACGCTGACCTGGCCGCCGTGGCTGTTGAACAGCACCAGTTTTTTAATGCCAGCACGCGCTACACAAGCGCCCAATTCCATCCACATGCTGATCAGCGTCTGCGCGCTCAGCGTCAGCGTGCCGGGGTAGCGAATGTGCTCGTTGCTTTTGCCAACCTGCTGCGTGGGCATGAAGAGCACCGGCAGCGTGTTAGGTAAGTGGGGCAATGAGGCTTCAATCACGCCGTTGACCAGCGTGGTGTCCACACTCACAGGCAGGTGCGGGCCATGCTGCTCAATGGCGGCAACGGGCAACACCGCCACGGTTTGGTCAATCACGGGACTCAAGCCAAGTTGCGAGAAGTGATGCGATGTCAAGTCCGCCCAGTATTTTGAAGGTAAGTTCATGGCCAGATATTACTTGTAATTTATGCTGAGTAGGCTTTAGCCCTAATGCCAAACAGTCTTGTCTCGGGCATGATCAAACCACTACATTTCAGCAGGAGTTTTCCATGCAACGCCGCCACCTGCTTCAATCTGCTGCCGCCCTGTCCATCCCTGGCCTGGTGGGTCTGGCCGAGGCCCAGGCATTCCCCAACAAGCCCATCAAGCTGGTGATTGCCTTCCCTGCTGGCGGGCCGACTGATGTCACCATGCGGGTCCTGGCTGACAACGCCTCAAAAGTTTTGGGTCAGGCTGTGATTGTTGAAAACAAGCCCGGCGCGGGTGGCACGCTGCCTGCGCAAGCTTTGCAATCCACGCAAGCCGATGGCTACACCGTGGCGCAAATCCCGCTGGGCGTGTTCCGCCTGCCGTACACCACGAAGATGACCTGGGACCCAATCAAGGATCTGTCTTATGTGCTGAACGTGACAGGCTACGCCTTCGGCCTTGTGGTGCCGATGGATTCTCCATTAAAGACTTGGACGCACTTTGTCGGCTGGGCCAAGGCCAACCCCGGCAAGCTGAGCTACGGCTCGACCGGCACCATGACCAGCCCGCACCTGACGATGGAGCTGATTGCGCAAAAACTCGGCATTGAGCTGCTGCACGTTCCTTACAAGGGCAGCGCTGATTTGATGCAGTCGATTTTGGGTGGCAACATCATGGCGGCGGCTGACTCCACCGGCTTTGCACCGCAAGTCGAAGCGGGCAAGCTGCGGGTGCTGAACACCTGGGGTGACCAGCGCCTGGCCAAGTTTCCCGATGCGCCTACGCTGAAAGAATTTGGCTTGGGTCTGGTGCAAAACTCGCCATTTGGCATTGCCGCCCCACGCGGTACGCCCCCCGCAGTTGTCAAGCGCCTGCATGACGGCTTCAAACAGGCCATGGAAATGGACAGCTACAAAACCGCGCTGGCCAAGTATGACATGCAGCCGATGTACATGAGCTCTGCCGCGTACCTGAAGTTTGCTCAAGACACTTTCCAGCGTGAAAAAGCGCTGGTAGAAAAGCTGGGGCTGCTGAAGACTTCCTAGTCGGATTGGGCTTCTAACACCGCTCTAGCCACTTCAGCAAACCCCGCGCCGCGTTCGCCATCGGTGATGTAGCGCGGCAAATGTGCAAGCTGCGCTTCAAACCGCTGCACATTGGCCACGCCAACCGAGTTGTTGAAAGCTTCAAACATCAACTGGTCGTTGGTCGAATCACCGACGAATACCCAGTTGCCCATTTCGGCATCCAGGTCTCGGCCCCACATTTCACGCACAGCCCAGCGAGCGCCCACCAGCTTGTTGTGTGCACCAAACCAGCCATTGATGTGGATGGAGCTGACCGTGGCCATCATGCCTTCGCTTTGCAAGATGGCAACCACCCGGTCGATTTTCTCGGGCGGCAGGTGCGTGAACTCGCTGTGGTCAATCGCCATGTCGGTCTCACGCCCGGCGCTGTCTTGCGCCAGCAATGTGCCGGGCACCTCGCGCAGGATACGCTGGCCGATTTGCTGCATGCAGGCAAAGTTCTGGCTGCGCAGAACGTCACTCTGCTGATATGATTTCAGGAGCTTCTTGCGCCCGTATTCATTGGGCTCAAGGACAATTCGATGGGTATTTTGAAGCAAAACAGCCCCGTTTTCAGCCACAATCGCATCCACTGGCCAGTCAACAGCAAACGGCTCGCTCCAGCCTGCCGGGCGCCCCGTGATGGCGACGATCTTCAGCCCATGCGCTTTGAGCTCCCCCAGCGCGGCCAGCGCATCCGGTGTGATGGCACCGTCCGTCGTCAAGGTGTCGTCAATGTCGGTGAAGATGCCCAGGATGCGGCTTTTGTCTGCCATAGGCCAGTAATCTAAAGGTTGCTGTCAGCAGTAAATAGAACTGTCCGGTTTTAGAGCAAATAGATTGTCCGCTTTTTCTATTTTGTTTGCGATGACTGCAAAGCTGCGTAGGGCGTAGCCCGAAGCGGCTTTGCAGCCATCGCGCG
>JBILXX010000037.1:0-29954 GCA_044378095.1 Polaromonas sp. | reverse complement strand
ATGGGCGCTCACCAAGTTCATGATTCAATACCCTGATCTTGCAGCCTTTTAGGCGGTGCCCGCAACTTTTTTTACCTCACGTAGCGGTTAATTCGGCTGGCTTGCGGAATTCTGCAAGTCCCTCAGTAGCAAAGGAATACTGAAATGATCAAGGTTTACTCGTGGCCCACCCCCAACGGTCACAAAGTGCATGTCATGCTTGAAGAGTGCGGCTGCAAGCTGGGCAAAGACTGGGAGGCGATAGCGGTAGACATTGGTGCGGGTGACCAGTTCAAGCCCGAGTTTTTGGCCATCAGCCCGAACAACAAGATACCTGCGCTGGTTGACCCGCACGGCCCTGATGGCAAACCGATCGCGCTGTTTGAATCAGGCGCGATCTTGCTGTACCTGGCTGCCAAAACGGGCAAATTCTTGCCCAAAACAGATCGCCTGAAGTTTCAGACGCTGCAGTGGCTGATGTTTCAGATGGGGGGTGTGGGCCCGATGATTGGGCAAACGCACCACTTCAGGCAGTACGCGCCTGAAAAGATTGACTACGCAATTAACCGCTACACCAATGAAACCAGGCGTCTGTACGGCGTGATGGACAAACAACTGGCCACCAGCAAATTTATCGCCTGCAACCAGTACACGGTAGCCGACATCGCCATCTTCCCGTGGCTGCGCAACTGGGCCAACCACGGCATTGACTGGGCCGACTACCCCCACCTGAAACGCTGGTTTGACCTGATTGCCGCGCGGCCTGCGGTTGAACGCGGTGTGAAGGTTTTGGCCGATCTGCGCAAGCCGATCACCACTGACAAGGCACGTGAGGTGCTGTTTGGCGCTGCGCAGTACCAAAAGCGTTGACACTGACTGCTATTGGGCGCTATTAATTCAGGAGCTGCTTGCGCCCGTATTTATTGGGCTGGAGGCCTAAAACACCCCCTAAAACCGGCTTTTTGAACGATTTTCAGGCGTTTGAGCTACTTTTGGGCGCTTGAATACAGCTTGTACGCGCCTGAAGTCGCCACCAGCTTTAGCTTGACGGCCAGCTCGGGTGGCAAGGCTTTGACCTGGTCCGGGTTGAGCGCGATAAACACCGGCCCGGTTTGCAGGCGCTGCGCCAGCTCCGGGTTGCCGGGCAGTGCTCTGGCTTTGCCTTTGGAGTAAAAAGACGCTGAATACGGCAAGTCACCCATGAAAAGCAGCGGTTGGCCCGTTGCGCTGGCTTGATGCGCCTGCACCACGGTTTTGGCGGTCTTCCAGCTGTCGGCCAACTCTTCACACACAAAGAAAGCGGCCACCAGCACACTCATGGCCAGCACGCCAAGACCCACCACGCCATCGACCCAGCGGGCTCTGGCATCACGGCTCAACCAGCGAGCGGCCAGCAGCGCCATGGCGGGCAAGCTGGGCAGCACATAGGTCCACAGAATATTGCCAGACATCGTGAAAAACAGGCATGACGCCACCGACCAGGCCAGCAGGTAGATGGTGAAGTCGCGTGAATACTTCGCGGGTTCAGGGTTTTGCGGCGCTGGGGCGGGCTTGCGGCCTATCCACAGCATTGGCAGCAGCGCTGTCCACGGCATGACGGCAACCAAAGCAAACAGCCAAATCGCGCCGCGCTGGGTGGCGTGGGCGGTGCCGTACTTGTCACCGGCCCAGCCGGTGACGGTAAAACGGTTCCAGTGCTCGCCAATGAAAAAGTATTCCCAAAAACCCGGCGTACGGATCTCTGCCATCACGTACCACGGCGCAGCAATCGCAAAGGTCAACAAGCTGCCTTTGAGCCACGGCAGGCGCTGCCACGATGCCTTGATGTTGCCGGTTAGCAGCATCCACAGGCCAATCGGCAAGCCCGACAGCACGACTGCAATCGGCCCCTTGGCCAGCAGGCCAATACCCAGGCCGATAAAAAGCAGCCAGACTTCTTTGGGTCTGCTTGAGTCGCCTTGCTCAAAAGCAGCCCAAAAGCCGCGCAGAGCCAGCGTGGTACCCAACACCAGCCCCAAATCGGTCATGACGGCGGCAGATGCGACGAAATACAGCAAGGTGCCGCTCATCATGGCCACGGTCAGTTGCGCCTGGCTGGCGGAGCTGCGGCGTACCCACTGCCAGACTAACCAGGCAATCAGCACCGCCAACAAAAAGTACGGCAGGCGCGCTGCAAATTCGTTCACGCCGAATAATTCAATGCTGATGGCCGACAGCCATGTGGTCAGCGGCGGCTTGGCCCAGAACGGCACGCCGTAGTCATACAGCGGCGTGACCCAGTTGCCCAGTTCGGCCATTTTGCGGGCGACTTCGCCGTAACGCGCCTCGGTGGTATCGGTCAGTGGGTAAAGGCCTAGCGTCAGCAGCCTTGCCAGCGCCACGACGCCCAAAGTGATCCACAGCCAGCGGCTGCTTGTGTTTTGCCTTTCGCTCATACGCTGACAGCCTGCGTTGATTTTTCAACCGTACTGGCGGTAACGACTGATTGAGGTGCAAGGTATTCGTCAATCAAAAACAAGGGTCTGCGTTTGCTTTCCATGAAGAGTCTGCCCAGGTATTCACCAATGATGCCCATGGCCATAAGCTGCAATCCGCCCAAAATCAGAATCGTCAAAATCAATGTCGGAAAGCCTTTGACCGAATCGCCAATCGTGAGCGTTTTGACCAATAAAAACAGAGCGTAAATGAAGGCCGAAAACGCGGTTAAAAACCCGGCGTAGCTGGCCAGCCGCAGCGGCACGACTGAAAATCCGGTGATGCCTTCAATCGCAAAGTTGAGCAGCTTGAAATATGGCCATTTGGTCTCGCCGGCCGCACGCGGGTGGCGGTCATATTCGACCACCACCTGCTTGTAGCCAATCCAGGCAAACAGGCCTTTCATGAAGCGGTTACTCTCAGGCAACTGGTTAAGCGCATCCACAGCACGGCGGCTCAGCAATCTGAAGTCGCCCACGTTTTCAGGAATATGGACATCAGACAACCAGTTGATGACTTTGTAAAACCAGGCGGCCGATGCCTTTTTGAACCAGGTTTCGCCTTGGCGGCTACTGCGCTTCATGTTAACCACATCAGCGCCCTGCTGCCAGACGCGCACCATGTCGCCAATCAGCTCGGGCGGGTCTTGCAGGTCGGCGTCAATCAAAATGACGGCGTCACCGCGCGCCAGCTTCAGGCCCGCGCTCATGGCGGCTTCTTTGCCAAAGTTTCGGCTCAGGTTGGCCACGCCAATCGCTGGGTCTGTCAGTTGCAGATCTTTCAAAATACGCAATGTGCCGTCTTTGCTGCCGTCGTTGACGTAAACCACTTCCCAGCGGCCCGCCAGCTCTGTGACATTGACCAGCGCTGCCACCAAACGGGCATGAAAAATCGGCAGTACTTCTTCTTCGTTGTAGGCCGGGACGATCACGCTGAGCATAGTCGGGGATGAATTCATTGCGCAAAAGTCCAGTTTCGGTAAAGTCGAAAAGTCAGCCCCATGACAAGCACGGTGGCCAGAGCCTGCGCCGCCATGTAGTGCCAGCCCAGCGTATGAACGCCAATCCAAACCAGCAAACCATTGAGGAAGGCGCTCAGCAATGCAACGGCTATGAATCTGGGCACTGCATGCCCGTGGCGCGCTGTGGTTCCTGCAAAGGTCACGCGCCGGTTGAGCGCGTAAGACACCGCTGCCCCGCACAGGGTGCCAATAGCCGCTGAAGGTACTGCCGACAGGCCAAACCCTTCCACCAGTGCGATCAATACGGCGTAATGCAAGGCTGTGGCGATGCCACCTGAGACGATGAACCAAAAAAACTGCATTGCATTCCGGGATGAGATGATGGCTGATTTTACAAGGCGTTAACCAGTCGCCAGAGGCGCAACATTTTTTAAGCTACATTGAGCCATGTTTGAAGTTCTGGTCTACGTCTATGAAAATTACTGGCAAGGTGACGCTTGCCCCGAGCTGCCACAACTGGGCCGCAAACTGACGGCGGTGGGCTTTGAGGCCGATGACATTCAGGCCGCCCTGATCTGGCTGGATGGCCTGAACACAGCGGCACAGAGCACACAGATTTACCTGCCAAAAACGGATTCTGCCCAAGATATGCAGGCGCAATCGACCGGCAGCATGCGCGCCTACAGCGTGGCCGAACAGGAACAGATTGGCAGCGAGGCACTGGGATTTGTGAGTTTTCTGGAATCATCAGGTGTGCTGCCGCCGCACATGCGCGAGATCGTCATTGACCGCGCCATGGCCACAGATGACAGCCCGGTGGCGCTGGATGACCTGAAGATCATTGTGCTGATGGTGTACTGGAGCTTTGGGCAAGAGCCCGATGCGCTGGTGCTGGACGAGTTGTGTGATGACACCAGTGAACGTGTCGGGCACTAGATAGGTTTTTTTTGACGGACCGCCCCACGCGAAGCGAGTGAACGTGGGGCCAGGGCTTATCCGAGGAGTCGTTCCGGGTTGGCCTCGATCTTGGCCAGCGCATCGCGGGTCGCCCGGACTGTCAAGGCCTCTTCTTCGGTCGGCAACAGCAAGCCTGCCTGCAAATAAGCCGCAAGCCGGCGAGCCTGAATCAAAAAGTTGCGGCCATCGGCTGAAGCAAACAAATGCAGTTGCTTGCGGTCACTGCGCCAGGCAAACTGCACATGGCTGATGCGGCCGTTGTGGTCAAGGCTGAACCATGACCCCAACTGCAGCTCGTTCGCCCAGGCGCGCATGGCCTCGGTCGGCTGGCTGCCACCGTCTGTAAGGACCTCAATATCAGACGCATCAATGCCGATCATCATCACCAGCGCCTCAGTGTCCAGCGGCAAATCACCCACATCTTCATCTGACAAATAGTCTTCCAGATTGGTCAGGCGTTTGGCCATGGCGTCAATCTTTTCTGATGAAATTGAGCCCGTTTTGGACATGAAGGCATCGGCCAGGGTGTCGCTGATGATCTTGATGTTCTCGTCCTGGTTTTTGCTTTCCATACCCAGCATGGTCATGCCCAGGCGCAGCAGTTGCAGCAACTTGGGCAAGTCGGCAATGACTTTGGCCCGGTCAGCACGATTGGGCTTGGCGCTGGCCGCCCACACCAGATCCGAAGCGCAACGCTTGAGGACAAGGGTTTGCTCATGTTGAGCACCATTGCGCATGGCGGCAATGGCCAGCACTTCAGACCAGGTTTTGAAAAGAAACTCACGAATCTCGTCGCGTACTGGCATGTCATTGAGCATGTTGCGCATTTCAATCGTGTATTGAATTGCCATGGTCTCTTTTTGCTCGACCTGCTGGGCGATGCTGACCACCCGCGCAGCACTGCCGTTTTCAGACAGGAATTTGGACAGGAATTTTTGAAACTCGTCATACACGAGCTGAAACACCCGGCGCCCGGTTTCAGGGTATTGCTCAATGACCTGCACGATGCGCTTGATTTCAATCTCCATCGCATTGCCCGACACGTCAATGTCAACGCCCAGCACACACGAACCCATCCGGTCTATCAGACGCCGCGCAGGGTGTTGCAGTGAGCCAAAAAATTCAGGCTCTGAAATCGCTACACGCAATACCGGCATCTGCAAGCGGACAAACCACACCCGAACGGTCGAAGGAATGCGGTCTTCAGCCAGAATGCTCTGAAACATTAACGCAACAATTTCGATGGTGGCTTTTTCAGCCGAGGTACTGGCCGCTTTTTTCAGTGTGCTGGTTCTTTGGCGCAGGGCTGTCGCTGCCTGTTCAACATGTTCAACCCCATAAACCTGGTCACCGGTTTCGGCCACCTGGGTGCTCTGGTGTCTGCTGTCCGAGGCCACCATACCCGCAAAAGCCTGCGCCAGCTGTGGCGACGCTTGAGCCCCACGTGTATCGTCGAAACCGGCGACTTGTTTGGTCAACATCCGCATCAAGCCGCCAACGACACCCTGGGCACGCATCTTGGCTCTGGCCAAAGGTGTTGTGGCAGTCTGCATGCGCGTTTCTTCATGAGCCGAATGGCCACTGCGGGTGTGACCGCTGGATGCGCCACCGCCACCACTGTATCCACTACCGCTGTAGCTACCACCTGATCCGCCACCGCCACCGCCTGAGCCGCCACCTGAGCCGCCACGGCCTGATCCACCACCGCCTGAGCCGCCACCGTATTCACTACCGCTGTAGCCACCGCCGTAATTGCTCGACTGCCCTCCGCTGTTCTGATAGCCTACAGCGCCTGGGCCGGTTTGAGAAGCGCCAGCGTCTTTGGGTTTTGCCGGGGCGGCCTTGGCTTTAATGATGCCGGTGGGCGTGCGCTTGACGAGCGGGCGCAAATCGATCTCTGCCATCACGCCCTGCTGAACCAGAAATTCATTGGCAGTGTGATAAGCCTCCAGCAAATGTTCCGCCAGACGATTTTGAATCACATCTTGCGTCGCCATCCAGGTGTCGCGCGACAGACCAACGCTGGTCCACTGTTCAATCATCTGCTTGGCGAGTACCTCGGGGCGGAAGATGTCGCCGGGTTGTAGTTCCGACAAATTGTCAAGGCTTTGAACCCGCAGACGCAAATCATTGAGCTCCCAGCTCACCACATCAATAATTCGCAAGCCAAGGCGGGATGCAAGAATCTTGTTCTCCATCACCTCGTTGTCCATCAACTCGAACTTGCCGTCAGCTATGTCAAACATCGTCCCGACCGACTGGGGTGCCTGGTCAGTTGCCAGCCTCCATGCTTTGTTGGTGCCGTTGGTCCAGATTTTGCCTGCTGACTGGAACGCCAGCCAGGCGTCACGACGATCCTGCATCACTGGAGCACTGGCAGGCTGGTCGACCAGTTCCGACAGCTTGTCCAGCACTGCCTTGGCGATCTCCGGCAAGACTTTCGCAGCATGCACCGTGAAAATCTCACGTGCCTTGGCCGTGAGTGGATTGGATTGGTTGCTGGCGTTGCTCACAATTGGCTGGTGTGATGTTGCTGGGGTTTAAACCGTGGCTCCCGCATTCGGATCGTTCGGGTCTTCATCTTTTTTGGCAGTTGCTGTTGCCTTGACCAGGTCCTCACGCCTGATGCCCAACCACATGGCAATGGCGGCAGCCACAAAAACCGATGAGTAAATGCCGAACAAGATGCCAATCGTCAGTGCCAGTGCAAAATAAAACAGCGTAGGACCGCCAAAAATCAGCATTGAGAGCACCATGACCAGCGTTGAGGCGTGGGTGATGATGGTGCGGCTGATGGTCGAGGTAATGGCGTTATCGATGATTTGCACCGTGTCCATCTTCCGGTAGCGCCTGAAATTCTCGCGAATCCGGTCAAAAATCACCACCGATTCATTGACGGAGTAACCCAACACCGCCAATACGGCCGCAAGAACCGAGAGCGAAAACTCCCACTGAAAAAATGCAAAAAAGCCAAGAATAATGACAATGTCATGCAAATTGGCAATGATGCCCGCTACCGCATATTTCCATTCAAATCTGAACGCCAGGTAAATCATGATGCCAACAATCACCATGCCAAGCGCCTTCAGTCCGTCAGCGGCCAGCTCTTCCCCGACAGAGGGGCCGACAAATTCAGCGCGTTTTAAAACCACCGAGCTGTCAGTCGTTTTCAAGGCAGCCAGCACCTTGTCACTTTGCTGAGCGGTACTGACACCTTTTTGGGCGGGCAGACGAATCATGATGTCGCGTGCCGTGCCAAAGTTTTGTACCTGCACGTCCGTCAGTCCCAGGCCTGAAATCGTGGTGCGTATTTTTTCAACATCTGCTGGCTGGGAGTAGCTGACCTCCATCAATGTGCCGCCGGTAAATTCCACTGACAAATGCAGGCCGCGACTGAACAGAAAAAACACCGCCAATATAAAAGTTGCCAGAGAAACAGCGTTCAGCACTTTGGCGTGCCTCATGAACCTGATGTCCTTGCCGATTTTGAAAAACTCCATTTTTTTGTCCTTCTTTAGGAGTTGTTGACACTGGGCACAGCGGCATTTGCCGGCTCAGGCTTCCAGACGGTGCCGATGGACACCGACTTGAGCTTTTTCTGCCTGCCATACAAAAGATTGACCAGACCGCGCGAGAAGAACACGGCTGAAAACATGCTGGTCAAAATACCAATGCAATGCACCACGGCAAAGCCGCGCACCGCGCCAGAGCCAAAAGCCAGCAGCGCAAAGCCTGCAATCAGTGTTGTGATGTTGGAGTCCAGAATCGTGCCCCAGGCCTTTTCATACCCGGTGTGGATGGCCGCCTGGGGCGATGCGCCGTTGCGCAGCTCTTCTCGGATTCGTTCATTGATCAGGACATTCGAGTCAATCGCCATACCCAGGGCCAGGGCCATCGCAGCCATGCCGGGCAGCGTCAACGTGGCTTGCAGCATGGACAGCACCGCAATTAACAGCAGCAAGTTGACCGCCAGCGCAATACCTGAAACGACGCCAATCAGCATGTAGTAAACGGCCATGAAAGCCACGATCACGGCAAACCCGTAAGTCACGCTTTTAAAACCCTTGGCGATGTTTTCAGCTCCCAGCGTGGGGCCAATGGTGCGCTCTTCGATGATTTCCATCGGCGCAGCCAGCGAGCCAGCCCTGAGCAGCAAGGCCAGGTCACTGGCCTCAGCAACACTCATCGAGCCTGAAATTTGAAACCGGTTGCCCAGCTCACCCTGAATCACGGGTGCTGTCAGCGCTTCGCCCTTGCCTTTTTCAAACAGCAAAATCGCCATGCGCTTTTTCAGGTTTTCGCGGCTGGTGTCTCGCATGATGCGGCCACCCTTGGCATCGACTGTCAGGTCAACTTTGGGCTGCTGGCTTTGCGAGTCAAATCCAGGCTGCGCATCGGTCAGGTTTTCACCCGTGATGATGACCTGCTTTTTGACAATCACCACACGGCCATCACGCTCCAGAAAGCGCTCCGAGCCAAATGGCACAGGACCGGCGTTGTTCTCCGCTGAGCGACCCTCGGCACTTTCATCCACCAGGCGCATTTCCAGTGTGGCCGTACGACCCAGAATATCCTTGGCCTTGGCAGTGTCCTGCACACCTGGCAGTTGCACCACGATGCGGTCAATGCCCTGCTGCGCAATCACGGGCTCGGCCACACCGAGTTCATTGATGCGATTGTGCAAGGTAACGATGTTCTGTTTGAGCGCCTGATCCTGAATACGGCGTGCCGCCTCGGGTTTGATGCTGGCCGTCAGTTTGTATTCCACACCCTCTGGCACATCGCGGGTTTGCAGGTCGGCAAACTGGTCTTGTATCAGTGCCTTGGCCGCGTCCAGTGTCTGGCTGTCGCGAAACCGGATTTCAATGGTTTGTGCATTGCGGGTGATGCCGGAATGGCGAATGTTTTTCTCGCGCATCACAGATCTCAAGTCACCTGCCAGGGATTCGGCCTTTTTGGTCAAAGCCGCCTGCATGTCCACCTGAAGCATGAAGTGAACGCCGCCGCGCAAGTCAAGCCCCAGGTACATCGGCGAGGCATGCAAAGCCGTCAGCCAGGCAGGCGAGCGCGAAAGCAGATTGAGCGCCACGATGTAAACGCCTTCGCTGCCCTCAGGATTTAAAGCTTTTTGAATCGCGTCTTTGGCCTTGATCTGGGTGTCGGTGCTGCTAAAACGCGCCTTGATCGACGCGCCATCCAGAGCCACTGCATCAGGCGTGATATTGGCAGACTTCAGCGCTTCTTCAACGCGGGCGACCGTCGTCAGATCAACCTTGGTGGATGACCGGCTGCTGGAGACCTGCACCGCGGGCGCTTCGCCAAAAACATTGGGCAGCGCATAAATAAAGGAAATGAGCAACGCCACCACCAGGATGGCATATTTCCAGACCGGATAACGATTCATGAGTGCAGCGCCAGGTAAGTAAAATTATTTGGATGTGCTGATGGCGCCTTTTGGCAGGACTTGCACAATCGCGCTGCGCTGCAACTGCACTTCAATGCCTGCTGCGAGTTCGAGCGTCAAATAAGAATCGCCCAGTTTGGTCACTTTACCCAGCAAGCCACCGGCAGTGGCGACTTCGTCACCTTTGGCCAGCGCATCAATCATGGCGCGGTGTTCTTTTTGCTTTTTCATTTGCGGGCGGATCATGACGAAATACAGCACCACAAACATCAGCACCAGCGGCAGCATGCCCGTCAGAGAGGACATCATGTCGCCGCCACCAGCAGCGGCGGGGGCGGTTTGGGCAAAGGCAGAAGAAATAAACACAGGCAAACTCCAAAAATGACGTTAACGGGAAGGCAAGACCAAAATCGCACTTATTAGCAGGCAATGTAACCAAACATTGTATGTCGCAGGGGTGTTGGTAAAAGGCGAATAAGGCTATTGGCTTATGGTTTCAAAATGTAATTCAGGCAGGCTGACTGGGTTCTGGAGGCAGACCGAAATAGCCCAGCACGCCGTGCCCCGCAGCAAAACCGCTGGCAAAGCAGGCCGTCAGCAGATAACCACCAGTGGGCGCTTCCCAATCCAGCATCTCGCCAGCACAAAATATCGGGCTCCCTGGGCTTGATTCAAGTGGCAGACGCAATTGCGCCTCCAGACCTTCAAAACGTACACCCCCTGCACTGCTGATGGCCTCGTCAATCGGCCGTGTCGCCACCAGCGTGAGGGGCAGCGACTTGATGGCGCTGGCGAGCTGAATCGGGTCGTCAAAAGCAGACTTGTCCAGTAACTCATACAGAAGCGCCGCCTTGATGCCTTCGATCTTCAAACGGCTTTTCAGGTGACTGGACAGCGAACGTGATCCGCGCGGGTGGCTTACCTCGGCCAGCACCTGTTCGGGCGTTTTGTCGGGTAACAAATCAATCGTGAAAGTGGCACGGCCGTTTTGGGAAATTTCGTCCCGCAACAGACAGGAAGCAGCGTAGATCAGGCTGCCCTCCACCCCCGTGGCGGTGGCGACAAATTCGCCTTTGCGGTTGAACGCCTGACCTTTTGAATTGGTGAAATGAATCGCCACTGACTTGAAGGGCTGGCCGGCAAACCTGTCTGCAAAGTGTGGCGTCCAGCCCGCCACGTCAAAACCGCAATTTGAAGGCTGAAGCAGCACGACGTCCACACCGCGAGCAGACAACAAACTGACCCAGGCCCCGTCAGAACCCAGCCGAGCCCAACTGCCGCCGCCCAAAGCCAGCACCACGGCATCGGCTTGAACCTTAATTTGACCGTTCGGCGTGTCGAACATCAAACGCCCGTCGTCAGCCCAACCCAGCCAGCGATGCCGCATGTAAAACGCCACGCCCGTGGCTCGCAGGCGGTGCAGCCAGGCGCGAAGCAACGGCGCGGCCTTCATGTCTTTGGGGAACACCCGGCCAGAACTGCCCACAAAGGTTTCAATGCCCAAGCCCTGCGCCCAGTCACGCAGGTGTTGCGCACCAAAACTGGTCAACATGGGCTGCAAATTGGAAGCGGCCTGGCCATAACGGCTGACAAAGGGTTCAAAACTTTCAGAATGCGTCAGGTTCAAGCCGCCCTTGCCCGCCAGCAAGAACTTGCGTCCCACCGAGGGCATGGCGTCGTAAACAGACACCAGAACGGCGCCGCCCTCACTGGCAATGGTTTCAGCCGCCATCAGGCCCGCCGGGCCGCCGCCAATGACAACCACTTTGACAGGTGGCGCAGATTTGAGAGTCAATTGAAGTTCCAATATTGTTGTTATTTTGCTACCATTTTAGGAGCTGCTTGCGCCCGTATTTATTGGGCTAAAGGCATATTTAAAGGGTAAAAAAGCACTTTAAAAGCCATTTTTTGATTATTTCTGACCTGATTATCTCAAGCTACCTCAATGACAGCGCCGTCAGCGGTTAAAAACGCCGCCTTAACCACCTGGTCCGGGTAAATCGCCCCCAACGCCACTTTGTAGGTGTGCATTTTTGCCACCAGGTCGGCTTGGGCTTGGGGGTTGGCAGCAGATTTGTAGTCCAGCACCCACCAGTGGCCAGCGTGCTGGGCGTCTTTGCGCTGCACCAGTCGGTCAAGCCTGAAGGTTTCGCCTTCATGCGTCAGTTCCACCTCGTTGCCTTGCCAGGCAATGGCCGCAGCGTCCCAGGCCCAGGCAGCCGCACCGGTTTTGATACGTTGGGCTTTGTTTTGCGCGTCGCGTCGTTCGTCTGGATTCAAGCCAAACTCACGCGCGACCCGGTTGGCCGTCAGCGCGCTGTTGTCACCCCACTCCAGAAATCGGTGCATGGCTTTGCCGATGCGCGCACTGGGCAAATCAGGCTCCAAAACCGGCAAAAGCGGCTTGTCGGCAGGGATAAAAGCTGGCAGGTCGGGCAAGGCAAATTCAACCGGTTCGACGGATTCACCAACAGACGCGTGTTGCGCAACGGGCACCTGACTGGCCAGCCCCTGCAAACGCTGCCACCAGCTGCCGGGCGCTTGGCGGTAGGGCTCAATCGATGACGCGGCCAGGGTATTTTTAGCCCGCGTCATGGCGACGTACAGTGCGTTGAGCTCTTCACGCTGACGTGCGGTCTGTTCAGCAGCCAGCGTGGCTTGGACACAGGCGGGCGGCTTGCTTTCGCTGATCAAAAACACGAATTTGTGCGGTGCCAGCGCCTGCCCCGGCCAGTCCACCAGCACGCTCATACTGGCCGCGTTTCGCTCAGCGGTGTCGGTGTCCAGCAACAGCACAGCATCTGCCTCAAGACCTTTGGCGCCGTGGATGGTCAGCAGCCGAACAGCGTTTGAATGGACAGCTGCAGGCGCTTGCAAACCGCCCGCCTTGAGCGCGCGGACAAAGGCGTAGGGCGTGGCATAGCGGCCACCGTTGAGCTGCAAAGCGGCCGTCAACAGCGCACGCAAGTTAGACAGCACTCCCGCGCGACTGGCACCGGGTGCAGCCGCGCCAAAGCGGGCCAGCACATCGCCCTGGTCATAAATGGCTTGCAGCGCATCGTGCGGGGGTAGCGCGTCGACGAGGGCCTTGTATCTGGATAAAACTGCACCTGGCCCAATCAATTCGGGCGTAGTCAGCTCCTTGTTTTGAAGCACATCAAACCATGATTGTGTTGCATCCCTTTTTGCCAAAACAATCTGCACCAGCGCATCGTCGCTTAAATGAAACAGCGGTGAGCGCAGCGCACGCGCGAGCGACAAGTCATGCTGGGGCGACACCAAAACGTCGAGCAGCGCCACCACGTCCAGCACCTCGCAGCAGTCAATCAGTTCGGTCTTTTCACCAATCTGGGCCGGGATGTGCAGCGTGCGCAGCTCTTCCTGCAGCGGCAGCAGGCTGGCGCGTTTGCGGCTCAAGGCCATCACGTCTGAAGGTTGCAGGCCGCTGGCAATCTGGTTTTGAATCCAGGCGGCGGCCTGGCGGGCTTCCAAAGTTCTGAGCGTTTCTTCAGGCAGTTCTCGCGGGGTGGTCAAGCTGTCGCGCCAGGTCAAAGTTTCTGGGTCCTGGCTTTTTTCGCCACGCGGCACGGTGGGCAGTCTGAGTACCCTGCCCGGTTCAGCGGACGAGGTGGTGTGCGGCCTGAAACCCTCATAACCATCCGTTTCCTGCGCCTCGCCCATCACCGCATTGACGGTTGCAATCACCGCCTGGCTGCTGCGCCGTGTGTGGTCGCAAGCCAGCAGGTCGCCACCCAATGCGTCCCGCACAAAGGCCTGCGCGGCAATGAACACCTGCGGCTCGGCGCGGCGAAAGCGGTAAATGCTCTGCTTGGGGTCACCCACGATGAAGACGCTGGGGGCTTTGGCAGCCCCTGCATACCCACTCAGCCAACTTGACAGCGCCTGCCATTGCAGCGGGTTGGTGTCCTGAAATTCGTCAATCATCAGATGCCGGATGTTGGCGTCCAGCCGCTCCTGCACCCAGCCTGACAGCACGTCATCAGACAGCATGGTTTGTGCGGCGCGCTCCACATCGTTCATGTCGACCCAGCCGCGTTCACGCTTGAGCGCGGAAAACTCGGCCAGCAGCAGGCGGGAAAGCCGCGCCATGCGTTGCTGATAGTCCCAGGCGTCGTGCTGGGTTGTGGCCTCGACAATTTTTAAAGCCAGGTCTTGCGCTTCACGCACAGTGGCAATACCGATGATTTTTTCGCCAAACTTGCGCGGCGTGCCTTTATCGGTCAGCAGGCTGATCAAAACGCCCGCTGCGTTGCCATCTGCCAAAGCCGCCTCCAGCTCAACGCCTTTGGCAGAAAACGTCGGCGCTGATGCCCGGCCCAAAGCTTTGGCAGCGGCCAGCAGCAGGTCGCGGACTGGACCCGTGTGCAAAACGTCGCCAGGCAGCGTCAGCCCGGCAAATTCAGGAAACTGCACCGTGAAATGCTGCACTGAGCTGTCAACCACCCCAGCGGCGTCGGCCAATAAAAACTCTGTGCGTTTGTCCAGTGCGCCTTGCAAGGCTACGCCCGCTTGATGCCGGCCATGCGCCAGCACCACGTTTTCAAAATCAGCCTTCAGCTCAGGCCGGCTCAACAAAGCTGCATAAAACCGCCGCCAGACCAGCACCTTGGCCTGGCTGTCGTCTTCCAGCAGTTCGTAATTGATTGGCAGGCCAAGTTGTTGCAAAGTGGTCATGGGCGCGGTGCGCAGCAAGGCGGCAAACCAGCTGTGAAAGGTTCTGATCTGCACCGGGCGGCCATTGGCGAGCACTTCGGTATATAAATTTGATAGCTGCTTGCGCCCGTATTCATGGGTCTGAAGGCTGTTTTGACCTTCAAAACCACGACTTTTCAGCTCTTTTTCGAGTGTTTCATCGTCCGCCTGGGCAAACTGCGCCAGCCATTCATACAAGCGCTCACGCATCTCCCCCGCCGCTTTTTTGGTGAAGGTGATGGCCAGTATTTCATGCGGCTTGGTCTGCCCGTCCAGCAGGGCGCGAACCATGCGCGAGACCAGCATCCAGGTCTTGCCGGCGCCGGCACAGGCTTCTACCGCCACGTTGCGGCGCGGGTCACAAGCAATGGCGTAGAAAGCATCGGCGGAGATGTTTTTGCCGTTGTGGGTGTAGGCGGGATTCATGACCAGAAGTCCTTACGGCACAAGCCACGTGCAGCGCAATATTCGCAAGCCTTGCCCTCACCCAGCGCAGGCAACGGCGCACCCTCACCAATGCGCTGCATGTCACTCAAAATCCCGCCAATCAGGTCATCACGTAGCTCAACAATCTCTGCTTGCGCATAGGTTTTGGTCGGCTCTTTTTCACCCAGATTCACATAGGCAGCGGCCAGCGTGTCGTCTTCCAGCAGGGCGGCGTAAAAGGCTAACTGCGTGTCTTCGCCTGCGTCGTTGATGCGTGCCTGGGTGGTGCTGCGTGACTCGGTTTTGTAGTCCATTACCAAGCGGCTGCCATCCGGCATTTTGTCGATGCGGTCTATCTTGCCAACCAGTTCGATGCTGCCCAGCGGCATGTTTTTCCAGACTTCACCTTCTGTGTAACTTGCGCCGCTGGCTTGATGCGTCGCCAGCCAGTCCAGGTAGCCGTCCCGCACGCTCGGCCAGATGGCGGCGAACGGCATGAACTCTTCTGCACTCAAACCCAGGGCTTGGGTGGCCTCATCAGCCGCTCTGTTAATCATAGCTTGTTGCGCCCGTATTTCTTGGGTGGGCGTCGCTTTTAGTGCCTCATGAAAGCGGTTCAACAGCCAGTGCAGCCAGTTACCAAATTCCCGCTTGCCCAGCTCGCTTTCCAGCTCTTCGGCTTCTTGCAGCTTGAGCTGCCTGAGCGCAAAAAAGCGGTACGGGCAACGGCGCAAGTCTTCATAGGCGCTGGCAGAGAGTTTTGAAATTTGCAGCGCTTGGCCTGTGGGCATGGGTTGCGGCGTGGGCTGAATCGCTACGTTTCGAGCCGGGCGCAGGTCACTGGCCAGTGGCAATGATTTGTCAACTAGCAGCTCTTGAACCAGGCCGCTGGGCATCAGGCGCTCACCGCCTTCGCTCAAGCGCCACAACACATCCAGATGCGACGCGGTCAGCGCATATTGCCACGCCGCGCGCTGGGCATCGGCCAACGCTTGCCGCGACGGCAAACCCAGCAAGGCGCGCTGCGCGGGCGTCCACTGGCCAGGTAGCTCGGGTGACACGGCCAGTCGCACCTCATCACAGCCGGGCAACACCACTGCCTGCATGGGTCGGCCCAGCAACTGGCTGAGCGGCAATATCACAACCTGCGCGACGGGCGGATGCGGCGGCGCAAAGCTGGCAGATTCCAGTGTTTGATTGGCCCAGGCGTTGAAGTCTTGCAGGCTCATGCGCCCATTGCCGTATTCAGAAAGTTCGCTGTCGTCATTCATGTGAAGAGCTGCCAGCACGGCCACGCCCGCCACATCGTTTGCCAGGGGCTCCCACTGCCTTGACATTTGCAGCGCGCCCTTGACTGCAACCAGCCAGTCAGCCAGCGGGCGGGTTGCTTGCAGTGGCGTGCGCAGCACAGCAACGCCAAGCGCTACCGGTGCGATGTCAGGCTGGTCAACGGGCACGCTGCGCCAGGTGCGACTGCCGATTTTTCGCAAGGCAATCTCTAGCAAAGTCACTTGCGCAGCATCAAATGCTGGCGCGTTTTTCAGCCAATCAAGCACATCATCAGATGATGCGTCCCAAAGCGCGGCAGCCAGCAGGCCCATCAGTGTGGCAGCAGCGCGTGTGGTTGACAGCTTCCAGCCGGTTTCGTCTCTTATGCCGAGGTTTTTTTCAGCCAGCATGGCGCGCACCCGGCGTGTCAACACCCGGTCTTGCGCAACCAGCGCGACCGGGCTGCGCCCCGCCTGCAGGTGCGACAGCACGCAGGCTGCGGCCAAATGCGCTTCATCTTCAAGGTCTTGCGCGGTGTGCAGCGCCAAAGAACCTTGAAGGTCAGGCGTTTTGAGTTGGATGCTGACAGCACGCTCGGCAAAATGGTTTTTTAGCGCTTCGGTCAAAGGTTCAGACTGAAAGCCATCCACCACGACCAGCAAATCCAGTTCAGCCTCGAACAGCACATCGGTCGGGTAGCCAGAGGACGCTGCCCAAGCCAGTGCAATGCGAGCAACAGCCAATTCCAGAGCAAGCGCCTCTGACCCGAGACTCTCACCCAGAGAAAGCGCCTTGTCTGCCCCCCATGCCAGACGGCGCGCAGGCACTTGGGCTGCCGCCACCTTCGCCATCGACCAGGCGGCGTCCACCAGCCGCCCCGCCAGCAAGTTTTGCTGTGCAGCCAGCCCGGCGCGTTCCAGCAAACTGGCAGCCGTCAACACATCAAGGGCCGCATCCATTTGAATATCTTGGAAAGAAGCCGCAAATCCGGCGGATTTACCGGCCCAGTTCATGGTGGTTTCAAAGCGCGGCACAAAAGCGCTGGCGTTGCCCAGGCTTTGTGCGTGCTCAGCCCAGGCGGTGCGCGCCTCTTGCATTAACTGGGCGTAAGGCAAAAGCACAACGGCACGCGACGGATGGACATTTTTGTCGCGCAACAGCGTGGCCAGTTCCGCCATGGCATCAAGCCAACTGGCTTTGGCTGCATGGTGATTGACAGGGTTGGCTATGGGGGTCATAGTTGTTAAGAACGGGCGATAACCGACGAACACACTTGGTTTCTGACAAAATACCTGAAACTCGAACCAACAAGTAACCCTTTTGAAGGAGCCACCATGGCCAGCGAACTGATCAAACATACCACCGATGCCACCTTTGAAACCGATGTCCTCAAATCGGCGCACCCTGTGCTGGTCGATTATTGGGCTGAATGGTGCGGCCCCTGCAAAATGATTGCACCGATTCTTGACGAAGTAGCTGCCAGCTATGAAGGCAAACTGCAAGTCGCCAAAATGAACGTCGATGAAAACCGCGACATTCCAGCCAAATTCGGCATTCGTGGCATCCCGACGCTGATGATTTTCAAAAACGGCGAACTGGCCGCCACCAAATTCGGCGCCATGAGCAAATCTCAACTTACCGCTTTCATTGACCAGCAACTGGTTTAAAGCGCATCAGACCTCCGATTCGAAGGTGCCACGCCTTCTAATCTCTACGATTTAAAAGCCCCATTTTTTTCCTGTCATAATCAAATTTCGCAGATCGGCGGCCGCTGATCTGCTCGAACCCCGGTTTGCAAAGCCTCACAACCAACAGGCTTGTTTTCAAACCACTCCCCGTCTTTTCAAATTGGCTCTCACCGAGTTGTCTTTTTACGTAACCAAAGCAGGTTAATCCATGCACCTCAATGAACTCAAGGCACTGCATGTGTCTGAAGTCCTCAAGCAAGCCGAAGCTCTTGAGATTGAAAACGTAGGCCGTATGCGCAAGCAGGAGCTGATGTTTGCCATTATCAAAAAGCGCTCCAAAACAGGCGAAACCATTGTTGCCGACGGCGTGCTTGAAGTGTTGCCCGATGGTTTTGGCTTTTTGCGCGCGCCGGACTCCAGCTACACCGCCAGCACTGACGATATTTACATCAGTCCCAGCCAGATTCGCCGCTTTAATCTGCACACGGGCGACATGATTGAAGGCGAAGTGCGCACTCCCAAGGACGGCGAGCGCTACTTTGCCTTGAACAAGCTCGACAAGGTGAATGACGGCGCACCTGAAGACAACAAACACAAGGTGATGTTTGAGAACCTGACGCCACTGTTCCCGCGCGAACAGTTCAAGCTCGAGCGCGACATCAAGGGTGAAGAAAACCTGACAAGCCGGATCATTGACATCATTGCGCCCATCGGCAAAGGACAGCGTGCCCTGCTGGTCGCGCCTCCCAAATCTGGCAAGACTGTGATGATGCAGCACATCGCCCACGCGATTACCGCCAACTACCCCGATGTGGTGATGATGGTGTTGCTGGTCGATGAGCGCCCCGAAGAAGTGACCGAGATGCAGCGCAGCGTGCGCGGCGAAGTGATTTCATCGACCTTTGACGAGCCTGCGGCTCGCCACGTGCATGTTGCCGAGATGGTGATCGAACGCGCCAAGCGTTTGGTTGAACTGGGCAAGGACGTGGTGATTTTGCTCGACTCCATCACCCGCCTGGCACGCGCCTACAACAACGTGCTGCCATCGTCTGGCAAGGTGTTGACCGGTGGTGTGGATGCCAACGCTTTGCAGCGCCCGAAGCGCTTTTTTGGTGCGGCCCGAAAAATTGAAGAAGGCGGCAGCCTGACCATTATCGGCACCGCACTGGTCGATACAGGCAGTCGCATGGATGAGGTGATTTTTGAAGAGTTCAAGGGCACGGGCAACTGTGAAATTCACCTGGATCGCCGCCTGTATGAAAAGCGCGTCTTTCCGGCGATTCACCTGAACCGCAGCGGCACCCGCAAGGAAGAGTTGCTGCTTGCCCCTGAAATTCTGCAAAAGTCACGGATTTTGCGCCAATTTATGTACAACATGGACGAAATCGAGTCCATGGAACTGATGCTGAAAAACATGAAGGCGACCAAGAATAATCACGAGTTCTTCGACTTGATGCGCCGGGGCGGCTAAAAATAGCCCCACGGTTGCTCACTGCGTGTAGCTTCCTGCCCCCCATTGGGCCGCCGCGCCTGGGGCCCGGCTAAGCCGGTTCCGTGGTCCCGGCTTGAAAAGAGGAAGTACGGTAAGTGATTGATTTCATGTCATAATCTAAGGCTATACGGAAAGTGCTCAAAACGGTTTTGAGTGGCTGCCGAAACGAAACATAAGGATAGAAAATGAAAGACGGCATTCACCCCAATTACCGCGACGTTTGCTTTTTGGACTTGTCCAACAACTTCAAATTTGTCACCCGCTCTTGCGTCAACACAAAAGAGATGTTGAAAATGGAAGACGGGCGCGAGTTGCCTTTGTACAAACTGGACACGTCAAGCGAGTCTCATCCTTTTTACACAGGTACACAAAAATCAGTGGACAACATGGGCGGTCGCGTTGAGAAATTCCGCAACCGTTTTGGTAAAACTGCCGCCAAAGAAGCAGCCCCTGTTGCTGCTGCCTGAAATCGAGTTTCAGTCGCAATTTCAATTGCAAAAAGCAGCCTGAAGTTCAGGCTGCTTTTTTTTCGTTCGCTTTTGCGTAAAAATCAGAATTTTTTCGTTCCAAACTGTTTTGAACAAGCCTTCTCCCGCCATCATTGCCCAATCTGCAGTGCGCCGCTTGCCCAGGGTGGCACTGCTGCTGTTTTGTGCGGCTTATGTGTTGCCGGGGTTCTTTGGCCGTGCGCCGTGGAAAAACGATGACATCGCCGCCTTTGGCGTGATGCAGGAATTGGCTCAAAACTGGGCCAACTGGCTTTCTCCTCAATTGCTGGGCCAGGTTACTGGCTTTGATGCGCTGGTGCCCTACTGGTTTGGCGCTTTGGCCATACAGCTGCTGCCCTTTTTGGACCCGGCTTTTGCAGTTCGTATTCCGTTCATCTTGCTGCTGGCTCTGAGCCTTCTGGCGACTTGGTACGCTATTTATTACCTTGCACGCAGTCCACAAGCGCAACCCGTTGCGTTTGCCTTTGGCGGCGAGGCCAGCCCAACTGATTACGCACGCGCCATTGCTGATGCAGGCGTTCTGGCGCTGATTGCCAGCCTGGGGCTGGCACAGTTGTCGCATGAGACCACACCTGCACTGGCGCAACTGGGTTTTACGGCGTTGATTTTTTACGCGATGGCAGCAAGTCCGTATCGTCGTGCGACCAAGATTTTCGGGCCAGCGCTGGGCTTGCTGTTGGGTATGGTTGGGTTGGCTTTGAGTGGCGCACCCACGCTGGCCATGTTGTTGGGCGCAGGTGGTGCGGTGGTCGAATGGACGCACATGCGCTGGGGCAACAATGCCAGCGCGGTCAACCCGGGCGCAACGGCGAAACGCCAGTCGTGGCAGTGGCTGCTGCTGATTGTTGGCATCACCGTGAGTGTGGCGCTGCTGGTTCAAATGCTGGACTTGTGGCGTTGGCGCATACATATTCCTGGTTCGGGTGAGCAAACCGCATGGACGGATTGGCGCAAACTGGGCCGCCTGTTGCTGTGGTTTACCTGGCCGGCCTGGCCATTGGCCATGTGGACACTTTGGCGCTGGCGCAGGCAATTGGCCAGTCGTCATGTTGCACTGCCACTTTGGTTTGTCGTTGTAGCGGTATTGGCCACCTTGACAACCCCCACCGCCGACCGAAGCTTGTTGCTGAGCCTGCCTCCCTTGGCGGCACTGGCAGCCTTTGCACTGCCCACCCTTAAACGCAGTGTGGCGTCATTGATTGACTGGTTCACTCTGCTGTTTTTTACTGGCTGCGGCATCATCATCTGGGTGGTATGGATCGCCATGCAGACGGGTGTGCCAAGCCAGCCTGCTGCTAACGTGGCCAGGCTCGCACCAGGCTTTGAACCGAGCTTTTCGTGGTTTGCCTTTTTGATGGCACTGGGCGCATCACTTGCTTGGGGCTGGCTGGTGAAATGGCGCACAGGCGCGCACCGGACAGCTGTGTGGAAGTCGCTGGTGCTGCCTGCGGGTGGTGCAACGCTCTGCTGGTTGCTGCTCATGACGCTTTGGCTGCCTTTGCTTGACTATGCCCGCAGCTACGCCCCCATGTCGCGCCAGGTGTCAAAATTAATCAGTAAATCCAGTTGTACAGAAATTTATGGTGTCGGCAATGCGCAGGCAGCAGCCTTGCAGTACCACGGTCAGCTAAAACTGCGCCAGGCTGCACCTGATGCGGGATGCGACTACCTGATAGTGGATGCCGATTCCCAATCCACACTTGGCAACGCCGTCAATCTGCCAGACTGGGCTTTTTTAGCCACACTGCGCAGGCCAACGGATAAAAACGAAAACCTCTTGCTGTTTAAACGTGTGTCTGGCGGCTCTCAAAAGTCGTCCCTTGTGCAGACGCCGTGAGCGAGTTGAAAATTATTGCCAGGCACGCAGGCACGGTGCTTGTCGGCCAGTTGGCAATCATGGCGTTTGGCGTGGCCGATACCGTCATTGCCGGGCGTTACAGCGACACGGCTTTAGCGGCGCTATCGGTCGGTTCGGCCATCTACATCAGCGTGTATGTGGGTTTGATTGGCATCGTCCAGGCACTGCTCCCGATCTGGGCTGAATTGCTGGGCGCCAACAAGCATCGCGACATTGGCCGCTCGCTCAGGCAAAGTCTTTACTTGAGCGGCATCATCACAGTTGTAGGCATGGCAGCGCTGTTGTTCCCAGGGGCGCTGCTGCGCTGGGCGCAGGTGCCCGACGCCATGCTGGCAGAAGTGCAAAACTACCTGAACGTGCTGGCTTTTGCATTTGCACCTTCCATATTGTTTCGTCTTTACAGCACCTTCAACCAGTCATTGGGCAAACCGCTGTTGGTCACTTGGCTTCAAGTCGGTGCACTGCTGATAAAAATCCCATTGTCAATCTGGTGGGTGGCGGGCGGAGGCGGGGTTGAACCGATGGGTGTGGTGGGTTGTGCATGGGCTACCCTGGTTGTCAACTATCTGCTGCTGGTGCTTGGCTTGGTGATGCTGCGCACACAAATGCTGTACAAACCATTTCGTATCTGGCATCGCATGGAGCTCCCCGACTGGCCAACCATTGGCAACTTTGCACGGCTAGGTATTCCGGCAGGCCTGGCGTATCTTGTAGAGGTCACATCCTTCACGTTGATGGCGGTTTTCATAGCGCGGCTGGGCGTCATCGCATCGGCCAGCCACCAGATAGCTGCCAGCATGGCGGCCGTGCTGTACATGATGCCGCTGTCGATGGCGATTGCATGCAGCGCGCGGGTATCGTTTTGGCTGGGAGCTGGCAGGCCAGACCATGCAAAGCGCATTGTTATCTTGGCTTTAAAGCTCACAACCGCTATTTCAATGTTGTCGGCGGCTGTTTTATTCATAGCAAAAAACACCATTGCCAGCCTTTACTCGTCGAGCCCTAACATTGTCAATACCGCCTCGGTTTTGCTGGTTTGGGTGGCTGTCTACCATCTGGCCGACTGCATGCAGGCCGTATGCGCATTTTTACTGCGCTGCTATCGCATCACGATAGCGCCTCTGGTGCTCTATGGTGTTCTACTTTGGGGCTTTGGGCTGTATGGTGGCTACCTGTTGACCTACGAAGGGTTGCCGGGATTGGCGGCCGTGCCATCACCCAGCACGTTCTGGATAGCCAGCAGCCTGGCGCTTTGGCTCGTGGCAGTCTGTTTTTTAATGTTGTTATGGCGTGCCATGCGCAACATTAAAACCGGTAAGGGTGTAAAAAATCAGTCGGTATGAATGGCGCGTACTCGGGCAGACGGGAAAGTAATCGAAAATTGAGAACCTTGCCCGAGCTGGCTTTCGATGTGCAGTTCTGCACTGTGGCGCTGCGCGACATGCTTGACAATCGCCAAACCCAAGCCCGTGCCCCCTGTCTCGCGTGAACGACTGCGGTCGACCCGGTAAAACCGTTCTGTCAGGCGAGGCAGATGCTCCGCAGCGATGCCCGGCCCCGAGTCTTTTACTATCAACTCACCACGTCCATCGCTGAGGATTTTCCAGCTCACGGCCACCTTGCCACCCTCAGGGGTGTAACGCACAGCATTGGTCACGAGGTTGGAAATGGCGCTGTAAAGCTCTGCCTTTACGCCTGCAATTTCACTGTCTGTGCTCACCTCAAACTTGATGTTGTGGCCTTGTGGTGCCAGCAAGGCCGACAAAGCGTTCGCCTCCTGTTCCGATTGCGCAAACAGGGCACTGGTGTTGACCCAGTCATTGGCGCCAGGGAGCGGGCTGCCTTCCAGGCTAGACAAGGTCAGCAAGTCATCAACCAGGGTCTGCATGCGCTGCGACTGCTGCGCCATCAAGGCCAAGTAACGCTCGCGCTCAGGCTCCTTCAAAGGCAAGGTTTGCAGCGTTTCTATAAAGCCCGACAATACCGTCAACGGCGTACGCATTTCGTGCGACACGTTGGCTACAAAATCGCGTCGCATGGCTTCAGCCAGCTCGACAGCCGTGATGTCACGCGACAACAGCAGCTTGCGATCTTTGCCATATGAGTGCGCATGCACCGACAGGTTAACCGGCCTGCCTGGGGCACTGGCACTACCTGGTATCACCACATCATGTGAAAAATCGTTCGCTGCCATGTAGGTTTTGAATCCCGGCGCACGAACAAGATTGGCAATATGCTGCAACACATCGCGGCGAGCATCAAACCCAAAGTGTTGGGTCGCCATCTGGTTGCACCATTCAATGCGATCTTGCGAATCAAGCAACACCACACCGCTTGGCGACGCTTGCATGGCTGCCAGGAATTCGTCCAGCTTGGCCTGGCTGTCTTGAATCAGCTTTTCCTGACTTTTAGAAAGCCTGCGGATGCGTTCGGCGGCTTCACCCCAAACACCCAGCAGGTGGGGTGGCAAGTGGGTAGCGGCTGAGGCGGACTCGCTGTTTTGAGAGGAACGAAGCCAGGATAAAAACCGAACCAAGTAAAAACTGTCCCCAAGCAGCCACGCAAAAGCAGACAACAAAATACCTGCAATCAGCCCTGTTTGTGATGCCGCCCAAAAACCCAAACTACCACCTGCCAGCAAGCAGGCAGAAAATACCAGCCAACGATTGATCATGCAGCCGATTGTGCAGCAGGAATCGTTGCCATGGCTGTTAGCCGATATCCAGAACCCCGTACTGTTTCAACCATGCCGCCTGCAGCACCCAAGGCTTCGCGCAATCGCTTGACATGGACGTCAACCGTGCGCTCTTCAATAAAAACATGATCTCCCCACACCTTGTCCAGCAGCGAGCTTCGGCTGTGAACACGCTCGGCGTGCTTCATGAAGTAATGCAGCAACTTGAACTCGGTAGGGCCAAGCTTGAGTTCCTGATTCTGGAAAGAAATGCGATGCGTACCCGCATCCAGTACAAGCCCGCCAACAGTCACACAGTCGCTGGCTGACTCAGGTGCGCGCCTGCGCAGCACAGCACGCAGGCGCGCCAGCAACTCTTGGGTCGAAAACGGTTTCGTAATGTAGTCATCTGCACCTGCGTCGAGACCAGCAACTTTGTCCGGTTCATCGCCACGTGCTGTCAACATCAAAATGGGGATGCTTTTGGTACGTTCGTTCTTGCGCCAATGGCGCGCCAACGACAGGCCACTTTGCCCCGGCAACATCCAGTCCAGCAAAATAGCATCGGGCAAGACAGTGTCCAGTTCACGTTGTGCCGTCATGCTGTCTTGTACAACCACCACTTCAAACCCGCCATGCTGCAGGTTTACTGCTATCAGCTCGGCAATGGCAGGCTCGTCCTCAACAACCAATATGCGTGGTCGATTTTTCATCGTGATTATTGAACTGCCGATTCGATCTGAGCCAGTGACGTGTGCCTGACATCTTCGCCCTTGACGATGTAAATGATGAACTCTGCAATATTTTTTGCATGGTCACCAATTCGCTCAATAGCTTTGGCAACAAACAACAAATCAAGGCTGGCCGAAATGGTGCGCGGATCTTCCATCATGTAGGTGATGAGCTTGCGCACAAAGCCGTCGAACTCCTTGTCAATCAGGTCGTCTTCCTTGAGGATCGAAAGCGCAACAGCGGTATCAAGTCTGGCAAAAGCATCCAGCGCCTTGCGCAGTAAGCCCGAGGCCAGCTCAGCCGCTATTCTCAATTCAGAAGCAGGCAAGGCACGAGCCGAACCGCTTTCAATGATGGACTTGACCATGCGGGCAATCTTGTTAGCCTCATCGCCAGCGCGCTCGAGGTTGGCTGTTGTTTTTGATATGGCTATCAACAACCGCAGGTCGCGAGCTGTGGGCTGGCGGCGCGCAATGATGGAAGACAGCTCGCGGTCAATATCAACCTCCATGGCATTGACGCGAACTTCCGTTTCAAGCACCTGATTGGCGCTTTCAATGCTCAATTGCGACAAGGAATAGGTTGCCAGGCGAATTTGCGATTCAACCAGACCCCCAAGCTCCATCACACGTGAGGAGACGCCATTGAGCTCACTGTCAAACTGGCTGGATAGATGTTTATCAGGCATTTTCTTCTTTCAATCGTTCAACCGAAGCGGCCAGTGATGTAGTCTTCTGTTTCTTTGCGTTTGGGTTTGAAGAACAAGTCTTCAGTCACACCAAACTCCACCAGATCCCCCAAATACATGTACGCGGTGTAGTCGCTGCAGCGGGCGGCCTGCTGCATATTGTGAGTCACGATCACAACGGTGTAGTCATCTTTCAGCTCAGTGATCAACTCTTCAACTTTAGCCGTCGAAATTGGATCGAGTGCAGAACACGGCTCATCCAGCAATAAAACTTCTGGCTTGATCGCAATACCGCGCGCAATGCACAACCGCTGCTGCTGGCCGCCAGAAAGGCTTGCGCCATTCTGGTTGAGTTTATCTTTGACTTCGCCCCACAGAGCAGCCTTGCGCAGCGCCCATTCAACCCGCTCGTCCATGTCAGAACTGCTCAGATTTTCAAACAGTTTGACACCAAAAGAAATGTTGTCGTAAATCGACATCGGAAATGGCGTGGGCTTTTGAAAAACCATCCCGACTTTTGACCTGATCAAGGCCACGTCTTTCTTTGACGTCAAAAGGTTTTCACCTTCAAACATGATGGTGCCTTCAGCGCGCTGCTCCGGATACAGCTCATACATCCGATTGAAAATTCGAAGCAGAGTAGATTTACCACATCCCGATGGACCAATAAAAGCGGTTACTTTCTTCTCAGGTATCTCTAAATTGATGTTCTTCAAGGCGTGAAACTTACCGTAGTAAAAATCGAGATTTTTTACAGAAATTTTTGGCGCCAATGCTTGATTCATAGTTGCTTGCATTTATTACTTTCAAGTGAAATTATCTGATTTGAATCAGTTTTTATTACGCGTCAGAACGCGCGCCAGAATATTCAACCCCAATACGGCCACCGTGATCAAGAACACGCCGGCCCATGCCAGCTTCTGCCAATTTTCATAAGGGCTCAAGGCAAATTTAAAGATCGTCACGGGCAAGCTGGCCATGGGCTGACTCAAATCCGCTGTCCAAAATTGGTTGTTCAGCGCAGTAAACAGCAGCGGTGCTGTTTCACCAGCAATACGCGCCACAGCAAGCAGAATACCCGTCACGACGCCAGCCCTGGCTGCCTTCAGCGTGATGGCCATGATGACCTTCCACTTAGGCGCACCGAGCGCGTAAGCAGCCTCCCGCAAGGCTGCTGGTACCAACTGCAACATGTTCTCAGTGGTTCGAATAACCACGGGAATAACAATCAATGCCAACGCCATGACACCAGCCCAACCTGAAAACGATTTGTAGCTCGAGACGATCACGGCGTAGACAAAAAGACCGATAACAATCGATGGCGCTGACAGCAGAATATCGTTCACAAACCGCGTCACTGAAGCCAACCAGCCTTTAGTGTTGTATTCCGCCAGGTAAATACCAGCCATGATGCCGATGGGCGTACCGACGAAAGTCGCCAACGTAACCATCATCAATGAGCCATAAATAGCGTTGGCAAGACCACCAACGTCGTTAGGAGCGGGCGTCATTTGCGTGAATACCGCCAGGGAAATTCCGCCAACACCCAAGCGAATCGTTTCCCACAAAATCCAGGCCAACCAAAACAGCCCAAACGTCATGGCAGCCAAGGACAAAACCAAAGCTACTTTGTTAACCATCTTGCGACGACCAAATTTAGCCAGTCGCGCATCCATCATGACCGTGCTCATGTTTTGGTTCCTTCACTCTTGTTGAGCTGCGCCAGCATCAACTTTGACAAAGCCAGCACAACAAATGTGATAAAAAACAGCACCAAGCCCAAGTAAATCAGAGCCGCTTGGTGCAAGCCTTCGGCCGCCTCGGCAAACTCATTGGCCAATGCAGACGTGATGCTGTTAGCCGCTTGAAACAGGCTCAGTGAATCAAGCTGGTTAAAGTTGCCGATCACAAAAGTGATGGCCATGGTTTCACCCAAAGCACGGCCAAGTCCCAGCATGATGCCGCCAACCACACCTGCTTTCGTATACGGCAGAACTAATTTGAAAACCACCTCCCAGGTGGTAGAACCGAGTGCATAGGCCGACTCTTTCAACAGCACTGGAGTCACATCAAACACATCACGCATCACTGATGCAATAAATGGGATGATCATGATGGCCAAAATAATACCGGCGGACAAAATACCGATGCCCACTGGAGGCCCTGAAACCAAAGCGCCCAGGACTGGTGTCTCTCCGAAAGCCTTTTGCAAGGGCTGCTGCACATACGTGGCCAGAATTGGTCCAAAAACAAGCAAACCCCACATACCGTAAACAATAGACGGGACAGCCGCTAGCAACTCAATCGCCGTACCAAGCGGTCGCTTCAACCAGGCTGGTGAGAGCTCAGTCAGAAACAGTGCAATGCCGAAGCTGACCGGCACCGCAATGACTAGGGCAATGATCGATGTTGCCACCGTTCCATAAATCATTACCAAACCGCCATACTCGTTTTTAACGGGATCCCAAGTCGCACTGGTTAAAAAGCCCAGTCCATATTTACTGATGGCAGGCCAAGCCCCATAAACCAAGGAAAGCAAAATAGCCACCAAAAGCAACAGCGTCAGCCAAGCAGCGCCTTGCGCCAACCAGCCAAAAATTTTGTCTGCAAGTGGGCCTCTGCGTACAGCATTGCCAGGGAGGGGATTAGTCATTTTTGTTTTGGCTGATTTAGACAAAGCGTCATAGGCAGCTCCGCCTGCTGTTAATGTAGAAGACACAGTTAGCCCTTTTGTAATTTAAACAAACAACTCGAAGACCAATTACTTGGTGGCAACCGACTTGCCAGATGCATCCTTGATATCAGCCCATGATTTTTCAATGATGGTTTTAACGTTCGCAGGCATTGGCACATAGTCCAAATCATCAGCTGCTTTATCACCATTTTTATAGGCCCAGTCGAAAAACTTCAAAGAAGCAGTTGCCTGGGCAGGTTTGTCTTGTACTTTTTGCATCAAGATAAACGTAGCGCCAGTAATGGGCCAAGAATCTTTGCCAGGCTGCTCGGTCAGGATCTGGTAAAAACTTTTAGCCCAATCAGCACCAGCAGCGGCAGCTTTAAACGCAACGTCATCTGGAGACACAAAAGTTCCAGCCGCGTTGCGCATCTTGGCGAAGGTCATTTTGTTCTGCTTGACATAGGCATATTCAACATAGCCAATCGAGTTAGGCAAACGGCCAACGAAAGCAGCAACGCCCTCATTGCCCTTACCGCCTGCACCGACTGGCCAATTAACGGCAGTGCCCTCGCCTACTTTGGTCTTCCACTCAGCATTGACCTTGCTCAAATAGTTCGTAAAGATAAAGGTGGTGCCCGAGCCATCAGCGCGGCGCACGGGCGCAATAGCTACGTCCGGCAAAGGGAGTGTAGGATTCAAAGCTTTGATAGCTGGGTCAGTCCACTTGGTGATCTTACCCAGATAGATATCGCCCAAAACCTGGCCATTTAACAGAAGCTGACCTGGGGCAATACCCTTGATGTTCACAACAGGAACCACGCCACCAATTACCGCAGGAAACTGCATCAAACCTTTTTTGGCAAGCTCATCGTCACGCAAAGGTGCATCAGAAGCACCGAAATCAACTGTTTTAGCCTCAATTTGACGCAAACCAGCTCCAGAGCCGACTGACTGATAATTAATTTTAACGCCGGTCGCACGGTTGTAATCTGCCGCCCATTTGGAATACAAAGGTGCGGGGAAACTTGCACCTGCCCCGGTAACATCTTGAGCCAGGGATAAGACTGGAAATGCCATACCAACAACAGTTGCAGTGCTGATCAAAGAGAATTTAAAACTCAGTTTCATGGAAATACCTTTCGGGTTTAAAACAAAAAAAGATAAATTAATGTAAAAAACTAGTGTGACAAAGGCATGACAAGGGAGTGTCTGAATTTCTGTGTGTGAAGCGGATTGGATGTTAGCTGAGGTTTGAAGGTTTTTGGATTTTTTCTTTTCAAAGAGGCCCCTGCCAGGCCGCCGGAGGCGTCCCCCTCGAGCCTGTCAGGAGCCTGTCAGAAATTTTGTGTTTGAGGCATACCATTCCCCCAAAGGAGTTACATGCCCCGCACTACAACCAAGTCCGCTGTCAGCGGCAAATCGGCACAGCCGCAAATTTCAGCCAAGCTACTT
>JBILXX010000120.1:0-8405 GCA_044378095.1 Polaromonas sp. | reverse complement strand
AAAAATCTCATCTTGCGGTTCTCCTGCATGTAGCGGGCCCGGCTTATGGGGGTGTCTTGCATCCCTTCTCCATAAACCGGACAGATTACTTGCTAAAAACCGGACAAATCATTTACTGCTGACACACAGTGTTGGGGCGGTTGGTCTGTTTCATCAATTCATCTACCATGGGGTTACCAACTGTACTGGAGACGATATGAAGTGGGAAGGCAACCGGGAATCCAGCAACGTCGAAGACCGGCGTGGCGGCTCAGGCGGCGGTGGCGGCTTGCTGGGCGGCCGCAGTATCGGCATCGGCACGATTGTGGTGGCGCTGGTGGGCGGCTGGATATTTGGCATCAACCCCATCACCATACTCAATGTGCTGGGCGACGCCAGCCCGCCTGCCCAGGTGCAGCAACAGCAAAGCCCAGCCAAAGGCGTGCCTGCAGATGACCGCATGGGAAAATTTGTATCGACCGTATTGGCCGACACCGAAGACGTGTGGAAAGACATTTTTGCCAAAGGTGGCGCAACTTACCAAGAGCCGCGCCTGGTGCTGTTCAAAGGCCAGACCAGCACAGGCGGCTGTGGTGGCGGCCAGGCAGCGATGGGCCCGTTTTACTGCCCGGCTGACCAGAAGGTCTACATCGACCTGGCGTTTTATGAAACCCTGACCAAGCGCCTGGGCGCGCCGGGTGATTTTGCGCAGGCCTACGTGATCGCGCATGAAGTCGGTCATCACGTGCAAAACCTGCTGGGCATCAGCGGCAAGATGGAACAAATGCGTGGCCGTGTCAGCAAAACCGAATTCAACGCCCTGAGTGTCCGGCTGGAGCTGCAGGCTGACTGCTTTGCAGGTGTGTGGGCGCACCATGCGCAAAACCAGCGGCAAATCCTGCAGCAGGGTGATGTTGAAGAAGCCATGAACGCCGCCGCCAGGATTGGCGACGACGCACTGGCGCGGTCCAGCGGCGGGGCGGTGGTACCTGAAAGCTTTACCCATGGCAGCAGCGCCCAGCGGCAGCGCTGGTTTGATGTCGGGCTGAAAAACGGCAGCGTGAAGGCTTGCGACACTTTTACAGCCAAAAACGTCTGAAAACGACTAAAAACTGCCTTTTTTAAGTACCAAATTGGCATTTTGACCAATGAATACGGGCGCAAGCAGCTCCTGAAATAATAGCGTTTGTACCGCCGTTGCCTGACTGCAAAAGGCCGCCACAGGCTTGTAGACAGCGTGCAATGCCCCGCCAGGCCGCCAAAACGCCCAAAATGCGACAATAGCGGGCTACATGACCTCTTCATTTTCAAATCTTTCCCTGGCTCCCCAGCTAGCCCGTGCCGTCGCCGAGATGGGCTACGAAACCATGACGCCCATTCAGGAACAGGCCATCCCGGTCGTCCTGGAAGGCAAAGACGTGATGGGTGCGGCGCAAACCGGTACCGGCAAGACCGCTGCCTTTGCATTGCCGCTGCTGCAACGCATGATGAAGCACGAAAACGCTTCAACCTCGCCCGCCCGCCACCCGGTGCGCGCGCTGGTGCTGCTGCCCACACGTGAACTGGCGGTGCAGGTGGCCGAGCAGGTCGAGCTATATGCCAAATACACCAACCTGCGCAGTGCCGTGGTGTTTGGCGGCATGGACATGAAGCCGCAAACGCTGGCCTTGAAGGCGGGTGTTGAAGTGCTGGTGGCCACGCCAGGTCGTCTGCTGGACCACATTGAAGCCAAAAACGCGGTGCTGAACCAGGTTGAATACGTGGTGCTCGATGAAGCTGACCGCATGCTTGACATCGGCTTTTTGCCCGATTTGCAGCGAATTTTGAGCTACCTGCCCAAGCAGCGCATCACACTGCTGTTTTCGGCCACGTTTTCACCTGAAATCAAGCGCCTGGCGTCCAGCTATCTGCAAGACCCTGTAACGATCGAAGTGGCGCGCTCCAACGCCACGGCGTCAACGGTCGAACAGCACTTTTACAGTGTCAGCGCTGACGACAAGCGGCGTGCCCTGCACCAGATCTTGAAATCGCGCGGCATGAAGCAGGCCTTTGTGTTTGTCAACAGCAAATTGGGTTGTGCACGACTGGCAAGATCGCTTGAAAAAGAAGGCCTGAAAACCACCGCCCTGCACGGCGACAAAAGCCAGGACGAGCGCTTAAAAGCGCTGGAGGCTTTCAAAAGCGGTGAGGTTGATTTGCTGGTGTGTACCGATGTGGCGGCGCGCGGACTGGACATCAAGGATGTGCCAGCGGTGTTCAATTTTGACGTGCCGTTTAACGCTGAAGATTACGTTCACCGCATTGGCCGCACTGGCCGCGCCGGTGCATCTGGCCTGGCGGTGAGTTTTGTTGCCAGCAGCGACCAGCGTCTGGTCACTGACATTGAAAAACTCATCAAAACCAAAATCGAGCTGGAGCCGATGGTTTTTGACGAAGACCAGGCGCCCACTGGTCGCATCAACGACGGCAGGCGCATGTACCGCGAGGCTGAAGACGCCTCGCCGCGTGATTCAGCGCCGCGCGAAAGGCGCGAGCCAAGAGAATTCAGGGAGCGCCGTGAAGCGCCGCCGCATCGCCAGGCCGCCGCGCCGCGTGATCCGTTTTTTGACCAGCCCTACGAAAGCACCGCTGCGCCTGATGCGCAACCCGCGTGGGAGGCCGCTGCCAAAGCCGCTCCCGCGCGCAGCGGCATGTCGGCCAACATCAAGCCAAAGAAAAAAGTCGCGGCACTGTTTAAAGTCGGCGCTTAAGTTTTTGCCCCGTCAGCGCTTGCTGACAACTGACCAAGCCACCGTCTGGTGGCTTTTTTCATATGCTTTGCCTATGCTGGCAGCATGATTTTGAAACTCGCCCGGCGCATATACCTCCCCTTGTGGCGAGCTGTGCAGCAATGGATGGACGCAGACGGTTTGCGCATGAGCGCCGCCATGTCGTTTTACGGCATTCTCAGTCTGGCACCGCTGCTGGTACTGATGGTGGCGGTGCTCGGCTGGTGGCTGGACCGCGCTTACATTGAAACCAGCCTGGTCAATCAGATCAGCAGCGTGGTGGGTGAGCAGGGCGCACAGGTCGTCAAGCAGGCCATTGCCAGCGCACAGGCGCCGTCTGAAGGCATTGCCGCATCGCTGATTGCGTTTGTCCTCCTGCTGTCGGGTGCCACAGGCGTGTTTGCCGAATTGCAAGACGCCTTTGAGCGGCTTTGGCGGCAAGGCAGTGGGCTGGCACCTGACCAAAAGTGGTGGTACAGCGCCACGCTACGGGTTCGCGGCATTGCCTACATATTGGCGTTTGGTTTTTTGCTCCTGATATCGCTGGTGGTTTCAACAGCGCTGGGCCTGGTGTCGGCCTGGGTGGGCAGCTACTTGCCGATTGAAAAAATCGCTTTTGCCATCAATGAGGTGATCTCGTTTGTTTTTTGTGTCGCTTTGTTTGTGGCGCTGATGCGCATGAGTGCTGGGCCCAAACCTGCACTGCGCTATCTGGTGATGGGTGCCTCTGCGGGGGCTGTCCTGTTTGCCGTTGGCAAGCATTTGATGGCGCTGTATCTATCAACTGCTGCAGTTGTCTCGGCCTATGGGGCTGCGGGCTCGCTGGTGGTGATTTTGATGTGGATTTATTTCTCATCCGCCGTGCTGTTGCTGTCTGCCAGCATGGCGCGCGCCTGGTGCGATGAGGCATCTGTACAAGTCGCTATCAGCCCGGTTTTGGAGCCTGTTCACATTTGACCTGAATCAGTTCAAACGCGCCAGCCGACTGGCCTAATTTGGCCGCTGTCAGGCAGCCGCCCCACACACAGCCCGTGTCCAGCGGCAATGTGTTGCTGCGCATTTGGGTGGTGCGCTGGTCTGTGTTTTGGTTGCGTGGCATCAGGGTTGACCAGTGACCGAAAGCGATGGGCTGGTTTTTTGTCAGACGGTTGGGCAGGGCAAACCACGGTGTAAAACCATCAGGCGGGTTGTCTGCACTGTCATTGCTGGTGAAGTCCATCAACCCGTCAGCCGTACAAAACCTCAGGCGCGTCAGGGCGTTGATGATGACGCGCAGGCGGTCGCTCCCCGTCAGTGATTCATGCCATGCGGCTGGTGTGTTGCCATACATGTCGGTCAGCCTGGTTTTCAGGTCACTGCCGCGTAAAACGCTTTGAACCTCTGCGGCCAGTGACAGCGTTTTTTCGAGCGTCCATTCCGGCAGCACGCCCGCATGCACCATCAGCCAGCCCTGCGCGTGTATCGCCATGGGGCGGTGTCGCAACCAGTCAAAAAGACTGTCACTGTCATCAGCGGCCATCAGCGCTTGCAGCGTGTCGTTGCGCTTGGGCTTGCGCACGCCTTGCCACACCGCCAACGCATGCAGGTCATGGTTGCCCAGCAGGCATTGCGCCGCATCTCCCAACCCGCTCAGGCGCCGCAGCACGCCCAGCGAGTCAGGGCCCCGGTTGACCAGGTCGCCCAGCAAATACAGCGTGTCGCGGCTGGGGGAGAAATCAATATCCTCTAACAAACGCGCAAGAGCAGTATTGCAACCCTGGAGGTCGCCAATCAAGTAAAGTGACATGTGTTTATTTTGTACCGGATCGTATGGACTTTTTGCTGATTGCCTTTTTAACGCTGCTCAACGGCGTGTTTGCCATGTCTGAAATGGCGTTGTCTGCCAGCCGCAAGGCCAGGCTGGCGGCGATGGCGGAGTCGGGCGACAAGGGGGCTGTGGCTGCCTTGGGCCTGATGGACAACCCGACACAATTTTTATCATCGGTACAAGTTGGCATCACCTCCATCGGCATGGTCAACGGCATCATTGGCGAGGCGGCGTTTAGTGGCGGCGTGTCGGTGTGGCTGCAAAGCCTGGGGTTGCCCTTGCGTGGTTCAGAGTTCACTGCCACCGCGCTGGTCGTGGCCACCATCACCTACATCACCATCGTCTTTGGCGAGCTGGTGCCCAAGCGCATCGGCCAGCTCTACCCAGAGGCAACGGCCAGACTGGTGGCGCGGCCCATGATGTGGGTGGCCAGCGCGGCCAAACCGTTTGTCAGACTGCTGTCGTTCAGCACACACGCTGTTTTAAAACTGCTTCGCATTGACAACGCAGCAGGCCGCGCCGTGACCGAAGAAGAAATCACCGCCAGCCTTGAAGAAGGCGTGGACGCAGGCCTGATCGAAGAGCACGAACACCAGATGGTGCAAAACGTGTTTTTGCTGGACGACCGTTTGCTCACGTCACTGATGCTGCCCAGGTCTGACATTGCATGGCTGGACGCCTCAGACACAGTGCAGCAAGCGACTCAAAAAGCCGGCGCTACCGGGCATTCGTGGTACCCGGTTTGTCGGGGCAGCCTGGACGATGTGGTGGGCGTCGTCAAGCTGGCCACCCTGCTGGCCATGCGTGACAGCAATGTCAGCGCTGCTGACGAACGCATTGGCGCACACACCACGCCAGCCGTGTTTGTGCCTGAAACCCTGACCGGCATGGAACTGCTGGAGCAATTTCGCGCCAAGTCCACCCGCATGGTGTTTGTGGTTGACGAATACGGTGTGGTGCAAGGCCTGGTCACGCCGCTGGACATGCTGGAGGCCATCACTGGCGAGCTGCAACCCGGCGCACAAATCGATGCCTGGGCCACCCAGCGTACGGATGGCAGCTGGCTGATCGATGGCGTGATGCCGGTGTCAGAACTGAAAGCCCGGCTGGACATCAAAGAGCTGCCTGATGAAGACAAAGGCCGCTACAACACCGTGGCAGGCTTGCTGCAAAGCGTGTCGGGCCGGTTGCTTAAAACCACCGACAAAGTGGACTGCGCAGGCTGGCAGTTTGAGGTGATGGACCTGGACGGCAAGCGGATTGACAAGGTGCTGGCAACGGCCTTGCCAGGCAAGGCAGGTTAAAGGTTTTTAAGGCCTTGCAGCGCCAGCCCGTACCGCAGGCGCTACCGTGATCAGCACATCATTGCCACCAAAATTGGTGGCCTGCATTTGCACGGTGGCCACGCGCTCGGCCTTGGTAAAGGTCAGCAAGCTGGTTTTTGAAAACGAGCTCGAAGTCAGTGTCCAGCCCGTGGTCGGCATGCCGTCGCGAAAGTAGGCAAACACCGCCTGCGGCTCACCCGCAACGCTCAGGCTGATGCGCCCCATCCAGGTATTGGCAGCACTCATGACCAGCGTGTCCTGTTGCTTGATCACAGCGCCTGGTGGCAAAGTCACATCGCCCGAGAGCTGCTTGCTGGTTGCTTCAGTCACCGTGCTGTCATTGCCAACGGCCGTACCGCCCATATTGGCGCAACCTGCTGTTGCGAGGGCGGTGAGCAGCACAATCAGGTACTTGATAGGGGTCATGATTTTTGTGTGGTTAGGGTTTTTGATTTTGTCGGCTCAAGCCCGTCTTGCCCGATTCTGCGGATTGTAGCTTTGGGTTTGCCTCTGTTTAGGGCGTAGTGCGGCTACGCGGTCGTTGGGACTTTGGCGGTTAACTCGATACCCAAGGCCTTCATCACCGCCAGAGTTGTTTTGAGGGTCGGGTTGCCGTTTTCACTGAACGAGCGGTAAAGCTGCTCGCGTGAAAGCCCGGTTTGCCCGGCAATCTGGGCCATTCCCTTGGCACGCGCGACGACGCCGAGTGCGTGCGCTATGTAGGCGGAATCGCCGGTTTCAAATGCATCGGCCATGAAGAAGGCAATTTCTTCATCATTGACCAAGGCAGCAGCGGGGTCGTAGGTTGTGAGTTTTTCAGCCATTTCAGTTACTCCATTCTTGAGCCAGTTTTTTTGCCATAGCAATGTCGTGTACCTGCTTGCTCTTGTCGCCGCCACATAGCAACACGACGAGCGTATTACCGCGCTGCTGGAAATACACACGGTAGCCAGGGCCATAGTGAATCCTGAGTTCGCTGACCCCCTCACCGACTGGAGCAACATCCCCAGGTAATCCTTCGGATAAGCGGGCAACCCGAGCAGCAATGATGGTTCGCACCCGTCGATCTTTCAGTCGCGCCTCCCACAGGCGGAATGTCTCTGTTTGTTTTATCTCGATCATTGATGTTATTGTAGTTTACTGACTACATTTTTGGCAACTATCATCCGACGGCGCTGGCACGATCTGCGGCACACATTCGCAACCTGGCATCGTGAAGCCGGAACGCCAACCCACGAGCTCCAGCGACTAGGAGGATGGAAAACTCAGTCCATGGTCGAGCGATACGCGCATGTCGCGCCTGAGGATTTGCAAATGGCGGCTAGTCGTCTAGACTCACTCTTTTTATAGGTTATGGGTGCAAAGATGAGTACAGACCAAGAAGAGCAAGTCGCGGGCAACCTGCCAGTATTGACTATGGCGGAGTTTCTGGAGAGCTGTGCGCCCAATCAAATAGTTCCAATATCAGATATTTATGAAAACAAGGTGGTTGCAAATAATTGGCGAAATGTAGTTCGCACTCCAGAAATACAACTGCACTGCGGCACAGAAGCTTGTAATGGCACTAGGTTTTTTCGATGCTTCTTTGGTCTAAATAAGATCTTGACTAACGAACCAGATAATTTTTATCTGAAGTATCGTTGTTCGAACTGTCAAGCAACTGAAAAGGTTTTTTCAGTATCGATGTTCAAGGATGACGACGAAGAAATCGGGCAAGCACATAAATTCGGCGAATACCCCCCCTTCGGACCGCCGACCCCATCTAAATTGGTGAAGATGATCGGACCGGACAGAGATGAGTTTTTGAATGGTAGGCGATGCGAAAATCAAGGCTTGGGTGTTGGCGCGTTTATCTACTATCGAAGGGTAGTCGAACGCCAGAAAAATCGTATTCTTAACGAGATAATTAAAGTCTCCGAGAAGTTATCTGCGGACTCACAGCAAGTTGCTATCTTGCATGCAGCAGTTGCTGAAAATCAATTCTCTACGGCTATGGACATGGCCAAGGATGCCCTTCCTGAAAGTCTATTAATAAACGGGCACAGTCCAATTAGGCTTTTGCACAGTGCGTTGAGTGAGGGAGTTCACGCGTTATCCGACGCGCAATGCCTAGAACTAGCTGGTAGTGTTCGAATTGTGCTCGGTGAGCTAGCAGAAAGGTTGGGCCAAGCGCTAAAAGACGAAGCTGAACTTTCAAAGGCACTATCTACCCTCATGAATCTTAAACAGCCGCAAGCAAAGGCGGCGGCTAAGTCTTGATTTTTCAAGCCTACTGGTTCAGAATCTCCAAAGGTTACGCGTTAGTTACATGAAAAATCCCCCTAACCAGAGCCTGTCAGAAATTTTGTGTTTGAGGCATACCATTCCCCCAAAGGAGTTACATGCCCCGCACTACAACCAAGTGAGCCTGTCAGAAATTTTGTGTTTGAGGCATACCATTCCCCCAAAGGAGTTACATGCCCCGCACTACAACCAAGTCCGCTGTCAGCGGCAAATCGGCACAGCCGCAAATTTCAGCCAAGCTAC